>NZ_JBFULD010000202.1:0-7804 GCF_056400505.1 Terrabacter sp. P5_B1 | reverse complement strand
GTGCTGGACCAGGTCGAGGAGGCGCTGGCTCTCGGGCGCGTCCTCGTCGCCGACGCACCGTCGCCGGTCCTGGCCGGCGCGACCTTCCGTCGGGCCGCCGCCGGCGCGTGGCCCGACCTGGAGGCCGACCTCGTCACCGTGTCCTACGTCCTCAGCGAGCTCGACCAGCGCCAGCAGGATGCGCTCGTCGCCGACGCGATGCAGCGTGGAGGGGCCGTCGTCGTCGTCGAGCCGGGCACCCCGGACGGCTACGCCCGGGTCCTGCGCGTCCGGGCGGCACTCCTGGCGGCAGGCTGGGCCCTGCTCGGTCCGTGCCCCCACGAGACGCACTGTCCTCTGGCACAAGGCGACTGGTGTCACTTCGCGGCTCGCCTGGAACGCTCCGCTGAGCACCGCCGCCTCAAGGGCGCCGAGCTGTCCTACGAGGACGAGAAGTTCTCGTGGGTCGCGGCCGCGTCCCCCGGCGTCATGAGTTCCCACCAAGCAGAAGCCCTGTCGGGCCGGATCCTCCGACATCCCTTGAAGCGCAAGGGATTCGTCGAGTTCCAGGTGTGCCGGCCCGACGGCACCGCGGGCCGCGAGGTCGTCTCGAAGAAGGCGGGAGAGCGTTACCGACGGGCACGAGACGCCGCGTGGGGCGACACGCTGCCCTGACCCCACGGCATACGCGAGGAGCGGGTCGGCTCAGACGACGCCGTAGAGCCGGTCGCCGGCGTCGCCGAGGCCCGGGACGATGTAGCCCTTCTCGTTGAGCCTCTCGTCGATGGTGCCCAGCACGACCTTGACGGGGATGTTGCTCTCGGAGAGCTCGTCCTCGAGGTGCTTGATGCCCTCGGGGGCCGCGAGGAGGCAGACGGCCGTGATGTCCCGCGCGCCCCTGGCGGTGAGGTAGTCGATCGCCATGACGAGGGTGCCGCCGGTGGCGAGCATCGGGTCGAGGATGAAGACCTGGCGGCCCGTGAGGTCATCGGGCAGCCGGTTCGCGTAGGTCGAGACCTCGAGGGTCTCCTCGTTGCGGATCATCCCGAGGAAGCCCACCTCGGCGCTCGGCAGGAGCTTGACCATGCCGTCGAGCATGCCGAGCCCGGCGCGCAGGATGGGGACGATGATCGGCTTGGGATTGGAGAGCTTGATGCCGGTCGTCGGCGCGACCGGCGTCTCGATGTCGAAGGGCTCGACGCGGACGTCGCGCGTGGCCTCGTAGGCGAGGAGCGTGACGAGTTCCTCGGCGAGGCGCCGGAAGGTGGGGCTGTCGGTCCGCTTGTCGCGCAGGTAGGTCAGCTTGTGCGCGATGAGCGGGTGATCTGCGACGTGGACGTCCATGGGTGGAAACTTAGCGCGTGGCGAAGAGATCCGAGACCCCCGGCAAGGGCTCCCTCCCCGGACCGGGGACGTATGCCGTCTGGCTGGCCGAGGCGCTCGACCTGGCCGCGGCGACCGCGGGCGCGCAGGACGTGCCGGTCGGTGCGCTCGTCGTCGACCCCGACGGTCGCGTGGTCGGCCGTGGGCGCAACGTGCGCGAGGAGCTGGGCGACCCGACGGGGCATGCCGAGGTCGTCGCCCTGAGGGAGGCCGCGCAGGCCCTCGGCTCGTGGCGGCTCGACGGCTGCACCCTCGTCGTGACCCTGGAGCCGTGCGTCATGTGCGCCGGTGCGGCGATGGCGGCGCGGCTCGAGCGGCTCGTGTTCGGCGCGTGGGACCCCAAGGCAGGGGCGTGCGGATCGGTGTGGGACCTGACCCGCGACCCCCTGGCGACGCACCCCGTGGACGTCGTCGGGGGAGTCCGCGCCGAGGAGTCGGCGGCCCTCCTGGTCGATTTCTTCGAGGGCCGCAGGCTCGGGTAAGGTCACTCCCGGTGGCGTGTCCGAGCGGCCTAAGGAGCACGCCTCGAAAGCGTGTGTGGGGGTGACTCCACCGTGGGTTCAAATCCCACCGCCACCGCCAGTCATCTGCAGAAACGCCGGTTCGAGCCCCAGGGCCCGGACCGGCGTTTCTCGTGGTGGTCTCATTTGTGGTCTCATTCGAGGCTCGGCGTGGTCGCGAGCTCGGGCCACAGGAGCCCTCCGACCTGGCGAGCGACGTCGTCGCGGATCGGCGCCACCACGTGGGCGTAGCGCTGTGCCATGGCTGGGTTGGACCAGCCCATGACGCTCATCATGGTCGGCTGGCTCACTCCGAGCATGAGCAGCACGGTCGCGGCAGTGTGGCGGGCATCGTGGAGGCGGCCGTCCCGGATGTCGGCTTCCTGGAGCAGGGCCTTCCAGTGCGACCAGTCTGTGCGGGGATTGATGGGATCGCCGGTCTCCCTGGTGAAGACCCACCCGCCCTCGTGCCAAGCGCTGCCGGCGTGCGCGTGCTCCTCCTGCTGGCGCAGTGCACCGAAGCACGATCCGCGGCAGATGAGTGCGTTCGAGGACGTCCTGATTCCGGAGCCCTTCGGGGGTGATCAGCGTAAAGTCAATCGGGGACTGGGGACTCTTCCGATGGGTTGTGGGTATGAGCAGTGCCGAGGCTGTCGGTCCCGGAGAAAGGCAACCGGGCGAGCGGGTGGCGCCGTCGCCGCAGGAGCCGTCAGGTAGTCATCGGCTGCTCCATCTCCTTGGGGCGCTGCTAGTCGGGGTTGTTCTCCCTGCCGCGCTGGTCGGCGCCTTGGTGGGCGAGTTGGGCGTCTCGGCGTTGTTCACGGGCGTGGTGTGGGGCGCGGTGGGGGCGAAGCTCGCGGGCACACGCCGGATGGTTTACGTGACCCCTCTGGTCGGGGTCGTGGCCGGTCTGGGCGCGTACACCGCCTACGACTGGTGGTGGGTGGCTCTGCTGGCGTCGACGGGCGTCCTCGCCGGTGTCGGGTACCGGTTCGGCTGGTTCGCCCCGCTGCTGATGGTGCCCTACGCCGCCACCTTCGTGACGCCGGTGCATACCGCTACAGCCGCCGTCACCTTCGGAGCAGTCGTCGCGATTGGCACCGGGTACGGTCTCGTGATCATGCGCCGTTTCGGTGCCCCGTCGGTGGTCGAGGGCGACCGGTACTCGCTGCCCATCACCGCGGTCATCGCGCTCTGCTTCGGCGCGGTCTTGGGTGGCGCCGCCGCCCTCGGAGTGGCGTTGTCGTGGACCGAGCCATACTGGGTGCCGGAGCCGATCCTCGTCCTTGTCATGTACCTGCTGATGGGACACCGTGAGCGAATTCGCGAGAAGGTGCTTGGGACGGCAGTCGGCGCGGCTGCCGCCGTGGTCGTAGCCGTCATCGGCCTGTCCCCGTGGGCTCAGACCGCGCTTGCCGTAGTCGCGTTGGTGCTCGCGGTGATGCAGCGGGCGACGTACTGGCGGATGTACGGCCTGTACACGTTCTCGCTGGTGCTATTCCTGGCCTCTCCGGGGGACGTCGGGTTCGAGGCTGAGGAACGCGGGTTCCAGATCCTCGCGGGCATCGCCCTATTGATCCTCGGCCTGACCGTCCTGCACCTCATCACGAGCAGGCTCGCCAGGCGCTACCCACAGGCAGAACTAGGAAGCACCGCGTCGGGTGCCTGACCGACGGGCTCTCCGACCGCACATCGGCACGACCGCGCAGCTCGCGGCATGAGCGGAAGTCAGGAAGCGGTCACGATGGCGAGGACTGCAGCCAAAGCGGCGCTCGAGTCTGTCGGCACTTCACGGCAGAAAGGCCTTCGGCCGCTGACCCTTGACGTGGTGTCGAGGGGCAGCGGCCGAAGGTTGCCGAGGTGCCTGCTTAGCGGACGATCTGGACCGTCAGCACCTGGGTCTGGCCGCCGACTCGCATGCCGATGTGCCAGTAGCGCTGGTGCAGCATGGCGCGGCTGAACGTGACGCCGAGGGCCCACCGGTTGGGGCCGGTCTTGACGAAAAAGTTGTCCAGTCCCTGCGGGGCCTTCGGGTAGGGCATCGCGTCGACATAGCGGGGCGCGCTCGTGGCGGCTGCCAGCATCGTGTAGGTGTGACCCGCGCGGACCTGGTACACGCCGTTGCTGAAGGCCGCCCCCTGGATCACGAAGTTCCTCACCTGGGCGGTGAGCCGGGTGGTGGACACGTTGCCGGCCTTGTCGGTGGCGGTCGCGGTGTAGATCTCGCTGCCGCCACTGAGGCGGCGGCTGAGGGTGCAGGAGGCGATGCCCGAGAGTCCGTCACGAGCGCTGCAGTGCCCCAGCGGTCCGGTTGCGAAGTACGGCGTCCCTGTCGCGACTCCCGTGACCGCCACAATGGGCCGAGTCTGGTCGATGTTGATACCCGTGATCGAGACGGTTGCTGCGCCACCGTCGAGAGCCGTGATGGTGCGAGACACCGACTGTGCTGCGCCGTCCTTGCTGAGCGTGACCGGCTGCGGGCAGCCGGTGACCAGCGGGGCCCCGTTCGGGGTGCACGCGAACCGCACGGTGACCGAGCTCCGGTACCAAMCGCTCGCGTTCTTGGGGTGGGCGCTGGTGAGCGTCGCCGTGATCGTCGGGTTGTGACGGCTGGTGGTGGCGGACGAGGCGAGGAAGTTGAGGTCGCCTGGGTACTGGACGGCAACCTGGTTGGCCTTGCTGGTGGGCAGGGAGTAGCTCAACGTCGCGACTCCCCCGGTGAGGGTCGCCGTCCCGATCGGGGTGCCGTCGACGGTGAACTTGACGGTCCCGCTCGGCGTACCCGCGCCCGGTGACACAGGCGTGACGTTGGCCGTGAGGCTGGTGGCTCGCACGGTGATGGTCGCGGTGGTCGCGGCCTGGTTGACCACCAGCGTCTGGGGCGTCGCGTTCGCGGGGGCRTACTTGCTCGCGTCGAGCGGGGTGAAGACCGCCGCGACCTGGTGTGCGCCGGGCGCCAGGTTCCCCACCGTGGGGCTGGTCGCCTGGCCGTTGTTCACCGTGACGGGCCCACCGAGGTTGGTGCCGTCGACGGAGAACTGGACGCTCCCGGCCTGGCCGCCGGCCACCGTTGCGGTGGCGCTGGCGTTCTGGCCGAAGACCGTCACGCCCGGGGTGAGGGCGACCGACAGCGAGGTCGGCGCGAGCGCGACGGTCACGGTCTGGGTCACCTCAGGGGCGGCGGTGTAGTCGGCGGTGCCGACCTGGTCGGCGGCGAGCACACAGGTGCCGGCGTGGTCGAAGGTGACGGTGAAACCGCTGATCGAGCAGGCCGACCCGGTGGTGGCCGGTGCGACACTGAACGTGACCGGGCTGCCCGATGCGCCGCCGACCGCGGTGAGGCCGTGGGTGTCCCCCACGGTCGCCGTGGGAGCCAAGGGGTCGAAGGTGATCGCCTGTGCGGCCTGGCCGATGGCGATGGACTGCTGCACCTGGGCAGCGGCCAGGTAGTCGGCGGTGCCTTCCTGGTCGGCATCCACCACGCACGTGCCGACGTGGTCGAAGGTGACCGTCGAGCCGCTGATCGAGCAGACCGAGGTGCTGGTCGAGTCGATGGAGAAGCTCACAGCGTTCCCCGAGGCCCCTCCGGTCGCCGCCACCGGGTAGGTGTCGCCCACCACTGCTCCGCTGGGGGCGGAGCTGGTGAAGGTGAGGGCCTGTGCAGCCTGGCCGACCTCGATGGACTGCTGCACTTGGGGAGCTGCCAGGTAGTCGGCGGTGCCGGCCTGGTCGGCATCCATCACGCAGGTGCCGACGTGGTCGAAGGTCACCGTCGAGCCGCTGATCGAGCACGTCTGCGTACTGGCGGGGTCGATGGAGAAGCTCACGTTGTTCGCCGAGGCCCCGCCGGTGGCCGCGACGGTGTAGGTCCCGCCGGGCAGGGCTGCGGTGGGGGCCGCGGTGGTGAAGGTGATGCTCTGGGCAGCCTGGTCGATCGTGATCGTCTGGCTACTGCTCGCATCGGGGGAGGCGCCGTTGCTGGCAGCGACGGTGAACGAGGAGGCGCCGGCGCTGGTCGGGGTGCCAGAGAGCACGCCCGCGCTGGTCAGCGTCAGCCCCGCCGGCAGGGTTCCAGAGGACACCGTGAAGGTCGGAGCGGGGTATCCAGACGCCGTGAAGGCATACGAGTACGGCAGCCCCACGGTCCCGGACGCGGGGGCACTGGCCGCGGTGAACAGCGGTGGGAATTGGTAGGTGAACGCTCCGACGGCGGGCAGGGTCACTCCGCCTGCCGTGGTCACGTTGACTGCCTGGGGCCCGGTCAGGAGGGTCGGCGGCGTGGGAACGGTGGCCACGACCTGGGTGTCAGTCGAGGAGGTCACCGTCGCTGCGACGCCACCGATGGTCACGGTCGCTCCCGAGAGGCCGGTGCCGTCGATCGTCATTGACGTGCCGGGTGCCCCGGCCGTGGGCGAGATCGCGGTGAGATTTGCGGAATAGAACAACGTGACGCTGCCGCTGCCGCCATGTCCCGTGACCGCGCCGGTCAGCGTGCCCGAGAAGTAGGACCCGCCGCCGCCGCCGCCGCCGGCGCCGCCGTTGCGGAAGGTTCCGCCGCCTCCGCCGCTGTAACCACCACCGCCACCGCCTGCGTATCCACTTGTCCCGCCGCCGCCACCGAAGCCGCCCCCGTGGCTTCCGCTGCCGCCGGAGGCGCCGTTTGCGACGGACTGCCCGCCTGTGCCGCTGGCGCTGCCACCGTTGGTGAGGAGGCCACCGCCGCCGCCGGCGGACCCGGCCTGGCCGCCAGTGCCCCCGGCCCCTCCTGCGCCGCCGCCGTTGTCACCGTCCATGCCCGATGTCCCGGTGCTGGCTGCCGAGGGCCACCTGTTTGACCCCGTGCCGCCGCCGCCGCCCGCGGCAGCAAGGATGCCGCTCTGATCAGCGGTGGTGTAGATGAATGAGCCGCCGCCGCCGCCGGCGCCGGCGCCGTACTGGAAGCCGTTCTGGCCCATGCTGCCGGCGATGATTTGGAGCGTTTCACCGGGCGTCACAGAGAGCGTGCCGGTCAGTTCCGCACCGCCACCGCCCCCGCCATAGGCTGCCCCGCCCTGGGCGCCGCTGATATCGACGTAGATCTGGGTGACACCGCTGGGCACGGTCCAGGTCTGAACACTCCCGGTGGCGGAGAAGGTTAGGGCCGTGTCGGCGGTGGCGGCGAGCGATGGAGAGGCAGCCACGACCGCCGCGGCCGCGATGATGCTCACGGATAGACCGGTCGCGAGCAGGCGACAGCGAAGAGGATTCATATGGATGGAAGTGCCTTCCGGTAGGAGTCAGCCATCGACGGCCGCGGCTCAGTAGAGCACCCCGTGCGCCACCTTGTTCACGTTTCATACGATTTGTACGACCTTCGACAGCCGTGTAGCCCCTCAGGGAACAGGCGCACCCGAAAGAGAGTCACCAAACACTTCTTAAAAGGGATCAAACGGACACCGAATGTTCCCTCGGGGCCCCGCCGCGGCCCTAGGTGGCTGGATCGCAACAAACCAGCATCTTCGACGGGCGAGGACGGAGATGACGGTGGCCGCCTCGACGGGGATCAGGCGTTCGGCGCGCTTCGGCACGCCTCCCAGAACCGCACCGTCAAGGTCCGCGTCCTGGCCCTCGAGGTCATCGGCACCGGCACGCTGAACGAGCTGGACACCGGTCAATAGACGAGCCCACAGACATCCCCTCTTCGGCATGTCCGGTAAAGAACGACCGCCGAGGGCGTGCGGGGGAGGACCTGCGGATCTGAGGCCGCGGCCGGCTCACGTCGAGCGTGGACGCCTACATCGACTGTCCGTCCGAATCCGTTGGGACGGCTCGACCCCTCGCGACGCTGCCGACGAGGCTGGTCTCATGTCTGGTCTCATTCGGGACCCGCCGTAGTCGTTCAGAAGCGTTCGCCCTCTTGATAAGTCAAGCGTGCAATGAGGATGTGTTTCCATCCTGAACGC
>NZ_JBFULD010000201.1:0-7846 GCF_056400505.1 Terrabacter sp. P5_B1 | reverse complement strand
TCGCGACGCCCGTGGCTGCGGTATGCCGCCGGGGCCGCCGCTGCGGCCGTGGTGCTCGGTGCGGTCGGTGCGGCGGTGCTCGGGCGGGGCAGCACCACGCCCCCTGCGCCGGCCGGACCCGTCCTGTCGTCATCCGTCGTCGGGTCGTCGGCGCCGTCGCCGCGGCCCACGAGCCCCAGCCGCTCCAGCGTGCCGACGCTGACCCCTTCCGCGTCGACACCACTGTCACCGCCCGTGTCGCCGCCGCTGTCACCGACCGTGTCGCCGCCGTCGCCGCCGTCGGCGGCGCTCGTGCCGGCATCGTTCGTCGTGCGCTCGCTCACGACCGGCGCGGCCGGCCACCTCTTCGCGCTCGGCACCGTCGCCTGCGCGGGCGGCGACTGCCCCGCCGTCGCCGGTTCGAGCGACAACGGCGCCACCTGGACCCTGCGGCACACCTTTCCCGTCTCGACCGCCGCACCGAGGTTGGTCCCCGGCCGCCTCGGCGGTGCGGGATCATTGACCCAGGTGCGGTTCGCGAGCGCATCGGTCGGGTGGGCCTTCGGCGGCGCCGCGATGCGTACCACCGACGGGGGCGTCACCTGGCAGGACTACCCGCACCCCGGTGGCGAGGTCATCGGCCTCGAGACCGACGGCACCGACGTCGTGCTCACGACGGCGCCGGGGTGCTCGGACGGAATGTGCCATGGCGCCATAAGCGTCGTCCGGGCCCCGGTCACCGCTGCTTCGGCGACCGATGTCGCGGGCACGATCGACGGGGGATCCGGCGTGAAGGATGTCCAGATCTCCTGGCAGCGCGGGCGGGCCTTCGTCTCCCCGGTCGTCGTGCCCACCGCCGGACGACCGGGCCCGACGCCGGTCGTCGTCGCTCCCGACGGCCTCCACCGCGCCGCACCCACCTCGTGCGGCACCGGACAGGCGGTGCAGCTGGTCACCGCAGCAGCCGGGACAACTCTCTTCGCAGTGTGTCCTTCGGGGGGCGCCGCAGGACAGATCGGGTATGCCGTCCAGTCGAGCAGCGACGGTGGCGCCAACTGGCGCCAGGTCAACGGAGGGCCGCTCCTGCTCACCAACGCAGGCACGACCTCCTTCGCGGCCGCCGACGCGCAGAATCTCCTCGCCGTCTCCGGAGGTAGCCCCGACGTCCACGGCTCGATGAGCCTCAGCAGGGACGGAGGCGCCACCTGGCGCGAGCCGAGGTCGGCCCCGCCACTGCCCAACCACGGGTGGGCGTGGGTCGGAGCCCCTGGCGGCGCGGCGTTCTACGCGCTTTCCGGCGACGGTTCGGGCGCCTACTGGAAGAGCGGCGACCGAGGCGAGACCTGGTCACGGGTGGTCGTGGCCGGCCGCTGAGCCGCCGGGAAGTGGGCACTCGATCGGGGGTGCGTCGAGTGCTCAGTCTCGAACCGGGCCACCCCGGCGGCGCACGCCGAGAGTGGTCTCACGCGCCTCGAGCGTCCACGCCACCTCGACGTCCTCGGCCGGGCCGTCGTCGCCGTCGATCCGGCGTGACAGCAGCTCGAGGGCGGCCCGGGCCAGGCCGGTGAGGTCGGGGGAGATCGTCGTGACGGTCGGGTTGGAGTAGCGGGTCTCGGCGATGTCGTCGAATCCGACGATGGCGACCTCCTCCGGCACCCGCACGCCGGCCTCGACGCACGCGCGCAGCGCGCCGATGGCCATGAGGTCGTTGAAGCAGAACACGGCGTCCGGCGGCTCGGGCAGGTCGAGCAGCTGCTGCATCGCGGCGTGGCCGTCGGCGCGTTCGAAGTGGGGGACTCCGATGACGAGCGCGGTGTCGTAGGGCAGGTCGGCGGCCTTGAGGGCCTGGCGGTAGCCGCGCAGCCGCGCCGACGCCGTGCCTTTGACGGACTCGCGGCCCACGGCCGCTATGCGTCGACGCCCCTGTGCGGCAAGGTGTTCCGTCGCGGCGCGGGCAGCAGCGACCGAGTTGACGGCGATGTGGTCGAGGCCGGTCGGGACGGGGCGCTCACCGAGCAGCACCATGGGCAGGCTGTCGGCCCGACGGTCGATCTCATCGGCGGAGAGGGCCAGCGGCGAGAAGATGACCCCGTCGATGACGTGCGACCGCATGCCCTCGAGAACGACGCGCTCGGCGTCGGCGTCACCGCCCGTGACGTCGAGCAGGACGATGAAGCCGAGGGCGGCCGCCTCCTCGGTGATGCGCGCCGCGAGCTCGGCGAAGTAGGGGGAGTCCATCGCCGGCACGGCCAGGGCGAGGAAGCCGGCCCGGCCGTGCTTGAGGCTGCGGGCGGAGAGGTTCGGGCGGTAGTGGAGCTCGGCCATCGCGGCCTCGACACGTTCGCGCGTGCTCGCCTTGACGTGGGGATGGTGGTTGAGGACGTTGGAGGCGGTCTTGACCGACACTCCCGCACGTTCTGCCACGTCCCTGAGCCGCGCAGCCAACCGTGCCTCCGTCCGTTCCCGCTCCTCACCTGCCTCGTCGAGGAACAGGCTAGCGCCCGGGGGACGCCGCCCGCTCCGACCCCGGCAGGGTCTGGACAGGTTTCGGTAACCGTTGTAATTTTCAGCGGAGACGCAAATGGGTAACCGTGGCAGCAAAACGGTGTGACCCGCCCGCCGACGGTCAAGGAGGACCGCATGGGACGAGCGACGATACGGCTGGACCCCGCTTTCACGGTAGGGCCGGTGCGGCCGAGGATCTTCGGCTCCTTCGTCGAGCACATGGGCCGGTGCGTCTACACGGGCATCTACGAGCCGGGCCACCCGGCGGCCGACGAGCTCGGTTTCCGCACCGACGTCGCCGACCTCGTCCGCGAGCTCGGGGTCACGGTCGTGCGCTACCCCGGGGGCAACTTCGTCTCCAACTACCGCTGGGAGGACGGGGTCGGCCCCAAGGCCGACCGGCCCACCCAGCTCGACCTCGCCTGGCGCTCGGTCGAGACCAACCAGGTCGGCACCGACGACTTCGTCGACTGGGCTCGCGGTGTCGGCGTCGAGCCGATGATGGCGGTCAACCTCGGCACCCGTGGTGTGCCGGAGGCCGTCGACCTGCTCCTCTACTGCAACGGCGAGACCGGCACCTCGTGGCCCGACCGCCGGGCGAAGAACGGCTACGTCGAGCCGCACGACATCCGCGTCTGGTGCCTCGGCAACGAGATGGACGGCCCCTGGCAGATGGGCCACAAGACGGCGGAGGAGTACGCCCGGGTCGCCGAGGAGACCGCACGCGCCATGCGCCGCGTCGACGACGGCCTCGAGCTCGTCGCCTGCGGGTCGTCCAACCGCGGCATGCCGACCTTCGGCACGTGGGAGCGCGTCGTCCTCGAGCGCTGCTTCGACCTCGTCGACCACATCTCGGCGCACGCCTACTACGAGCCCGTCGACGGCGACGTCGACTCCTTCCTCGCGAGCGGCGAGGACATGCACCGCTTCATCGAGTCCGTGGTGGCGACGGCCGACCACGTCGCCGCCGTCAAGGGGTCCGACAAGCGGATCATGGTCTCCTTCGACGAGTGGAACGTGTGGTTCCAGGAGCGCTTCCACGGCGAGGGCTCGCTCGAGGTCCGCGAGGCCCCCGAGCTCATCGAGGACGTCTACGACGTGACCGACGCCGTCGTCGTGGGAAGCCTGCTCATCACCCTGCTGCAGCACACCGACCGCGTCTCGATGGCGTGCCAGGCGCAGCTCGTCAACGTCATCGCCCCCATCGCCACCCGCCCCGGTGGCGCCTCGTGGAAGCAGACGATCTTCCACCCGTTCGCGCTCACGGCGAAGTATGCCCGTGGCACCGTGCTGCGCCCCGCCGTCGCCTGCGACACGATCCCGACCAAGGCTTTTGGGCCCGTCGACCAGCTCGTCGTCACCGCGACCCGCGACCCCGAGACCGGCGACCTGGCCGTCTTCGTGGTCAACCGCAGCCGCACCGAGACGGCCGAGCTCGCGCTCGACGTCGCGGCCGCCGTGGGGGGCCACCCCACGGCATACGCCCTCGTCGAGCACCTCCAGGTGCACGACGACGACACCTCGGCGACCAACACCGAGGAACACCCCGACCGAGTGACCCCGCGCCCGGGGGACGCGGCGGTCGACGGCACCGACGGCACCACCCTCACGGCAACCCTGCCGCCCACCTCCTGGCACTGCATCCGCCTCACCGAAGGGACCGTTCAATGACGAACTCCACCTCACCTCTGCCGACCTCGCCACTCACCCGGCGCACGATCCTGTCGGGAGCGCTCGGCATCGCGGGTATCGCCGGCCTCACCGCGTGCGGCTCCGGCTCCGGCGCGGTCCCCGGTCAGGCCCCCGCCGTCTCCGGTGGAGGCGGCGCGACCGGCTACTCCGGCCCCAAGGTCGCCCTCCAGTTCTGGAACGGATTCACCGGCGGTGACGGCCCCTTCATGAAGCGGCTCGTCGACCAGTTCAACTCCGAGCACCAGAACATCGCCGTGAGCATGAACACGATGCAGTGGGCCGACTACTACGCCAAGCTCCCTGCCGCGGTGGCGGCCGGGAAGGGTCCCGAGATCGCGATCATGCACGCCGACTCACTGGCGACGAACGCCGCGCGCAAGGTCGTGCAGCCCCTCGACGACGTGGCCGCCGCCCTCAAGCTCGACGAGAGCGACTTCGCACCCGTCCCGTGGAAGGCCGGGATCTACAACGGCAAGCGCTACTCCATCCCGCTCGACGTGCACCCCCTCGGATTCTTCTACAACAAGACGGCCATGGAGCAGGGCGGCATCGACCCCGAGAAGCCGCCGATGACGAACGACGAGTACATGGCCGCCCTCGAGACCATGAAGGGCAAGGGCGTCCAGGGACACTGGGCGAGCCCCTTCCCGTTCACCGGAGGTCTGTCGATCCAGGCGCTCATCTACCAGTTCGGCGGCAAGCTCTTCTCCGACGACGGCAAGCAGGTCCTGTGGGCCGACGACGCCGGGGTCAAGGCACTGACGTGGTTCCAGGACCTCGTCACCAAGGGATACTCCCCGGGCAAGATCGCCCAGGACGCCGACATCGTCGCCCTCCAGAACGGCAAGACGGCCTTCAACTGGAACGGTATCTGGACGATCAACACCCTCAAGGAGAAGTCAGGGCTGGAGTGGGGCGTCGCTCCCCTGCCCAACATCGGCGGCACCAAGGCGGCCTGGGCGGGCTCGCACCAGTTCGTGCTGCCGACCATGCGCACCCCTGACGAGAACAAGCAGGAAGCCGCCCGCGTCTTCCTCAACTGGATCAGCACGAAGAGCCTCGAGTGGGCCAAGGGCGGTCAGGTGCCGGCTCGCAACTCGGTGCGTGAGTCCCCCGAGTTCAAGGCCCTCAAGGAGCAGGCCATCCTGGCCACCCAGATCGACGACCTGCACTTCCCGCCGACCGTGCCCGGTCTCGGCGATGCCATGCCGGAGTTCGACAAGGCGGTCAATGCGGCCGTCCTGGGCGGGCAGGACCCCAAGACGGTTCTCTCCGACGCTGCCGGCCGGGCGACGAAGATCCTCGAGGCCAACGCGAAGAAGTACGGCGGCTGACGACATGGCTGTGACGACACARCCCACCGGGTTCTCCTCGGAAGCGACGCCCGCGCCGGGTGGGCGTCGCTCCCGGGGGGCGGCCTCCAGCATCAACGGCTCGCGGTGGACGCCATACCTCTTCCTGGCCCCCTTCCTGATCCTGTTCATCACGTTCGTGCTGGTGCCGGGAGTGCTGGGCATCTGGATCTCCTTGCACGACTGGGACTTCCTGCTGCCCAACAAGCCCTTCGTCGGGCTGCAGAACTACGCCGACCTGCTCGACAGCTCGTCGCCACAGTTCCAGCAGTTCTGGAACTCGATGAAGGCGACCGGCATCTTCGTGGTCATCAGCGTCCCGTTCCTCGTCGTGCTGCCGCTGCTCCTGGCCATCCTGCTCAACCGCAAGTTCCCGGGACGCACGTTCTTCCGCGCCATCTTCTTCGCGCCGTTCGTGCTCGGTGTCGCCGTTGTGGGCCTCATGTGGCGCTACCTGCTCGACCCGTCGTTCGGGATGGTCAACGGCGTGCTCGGCGCGCTCGGACTGCCCGGCGACACCGCGTGGACGACCGCGCAGCCGTGGGCGTGGATCTCGCTGGCCGCGGTGACCGTCTGGTGGACCATCGGCTTCAACGCCGTCATCTACCTCGCCGGCCTCGCCGACATCCCCGCCGAGCAGTACGAGGCCGCCGACATCGACGGGGCGAGCGCCTGGCAGAAGCTGCGCTACGTCACGATCCCCGGGCTCCGACCGGTGCTCGTCTTCGTCATCGTCACGACGCTGCTGGCGAGCGCCAACATGTTCGGCCAGAGCTACCTCATCACCAAGGGCGGCCCGGGCGACTCGACCCGCACGGCGATCATGGAGATCACCGACCTCGGCCTCTCGCAGTACCGTATGGGCCAGGCCTCGGCCATGAGCTACGTCCTGGCGGTCTTCCTCGCCCTGATCTCGCTCGTCAACTTCTGGGCCCTGAGGGAGAAGAAGTCATGAGGCGCCGCAACGGACCCCTGTTCTGGCTGGGCATGGGGGCCCTCAGCCTCGTCTTCATCGGCCCGCTCCTGCTCATCTTCCTGACCTCGTTCAAGTCGCAGAGCGAGTCGCGCACGGTCCCGCCGACGTACCTCCCTCAGGAGCCCACGCTGCGGGCCTACGACGTCCTCTTCTTCCAGGACGCCGCCAGCCCGGTGCTGCGGTGGTTCGCCAACTCGATGGCGGCTGCGACAATGCACGCCGCACTCGTCCTCGTCGTGTGCTCGCTCGCCGGCTATGCCTTGGCCCGCATGGAGTTCCGCTTCAAGAAGGCGATCTTCACCGGCATCATCCTCACGCTCTTCGTCCCCGGCTTCATCTTCCTCATGCCGAACTTCCTGCTCCTCGACAAGCTCGGCTGGCTCGACCAGCTGTGGGCCCTGGTCGTGCCGGGTGCGGCCGGTGCGTTCGGCGTCTTCTTCATGCGGCAGTTCTTCATGGGCCTGCCGAAGGAGCTCGAGGAGAGTGCTCGGCTCGACGGGGCGGGCTCCTTCCGCACCTGGTGGTCGATCGTCCTGCCCAACGCGAAGCCCGCTCTCGTGACTCTCGGCGTGCTGAGCTACCTCGCCAACTGGAACGACTTCATCTGGCCGATCTACGTCCTCTTCTCCCCGGAGCGACTCACCCTGCCCGCCGGTCTCAGCCGGCTCCAGGGCGCCTACACGATCGACTACCCCGTGGTCATGGCCGGTGCCATGCTCGCCGCGATCCCCGTCCTCGCGCTCTACGTCTTCGTCCAGCGCTATGTCATCGAGGGCGTCGCCAGCAGCGGCGTCAAGGGCTGAGGAGGCCGCATGCGTCCCCTGACCGCCACTCTCGCAGCGCTGGTCGTCGCCGTCGGTCTGACGACCGCCGCTCCCGCGTCGGGATCGCGTATGCCGTCCGCCCCCGCCCACACGGCATACGACAACGCCGTCTCGGACTCGTTCTCGGACACGTTCGCCGACCCGTCGGTGATCCGCGGGCGCGACGGCTGGTGGTACGCCTACGCGACCTCCGACCCGCTCAGGGCCGGTGACGCACCCGGCGCGATCCACATGGCGCGCACCCGCGACTGGTCGAGCTGGGAGTACCTCGGCACCGTCTTCGACTCGGGCAACCGCCCGTCCTGGGCGACCCCCACCGCTGGCCTCTGGGCGCCCGACATCCGTTACGTCGCAGGGCGATACGTCCTCTACTTCACCGTMACGGACACGACGCTCAACCCCGGCGACGACTCGGCGATCGGGGTTGCGACGGCGCCGACGCCCGCCGGCCCGTGGACCGCGACGGACGCGCCCGCGGTGCCGCCCCGTCAAGCCGCGGGCGGTGGCTTCCTCTGGAC
>NZ_JBFULD010000200.1:0-7847 GCF_056400505.1 Terrabacter sp. P5_B1 | reverse complement strand
CCGCGGCGGTTCCTGCGACGGTCGTCCCCGCCGCAGCGCTGCTCACGAGCCCTGCCATCGTCCCGTGCCCGAGGTTGCCGACGACGGCCGCCCCGGCGAGGAGGACGAGTGGCCCGGTCAGGGCGCCGAACCGGTCGTAGACGTGCTGCAGCTCGCCTGCGAGGCAGGCGTCGCGCGGGCACTCCGCGAGGTGGGCGTCAGCCCGGGCTCGTTGGCGTGAGGTCAGTCTGCCCCGGACGAAACCGCCGAGGTGGTCCAGAGTCCACCGGCACTCGGGTGCGCCGCAGGCGGGGACCCGTCGTTGCACCCAGACGTCGAGGTAGCTGTTGCGCAACGCGTCGCGGGCCCTCATGGCCCGGGCGCTCACGGCGTTGGCCGACACCCCGAGCAGCGGCGCGACGGCGCGAGGGGCGGAGCCCTCGACCATGGTGTGCCACAGCAGCTGCTGGTCGCCGTCGCCCAGGAGCCGGAACGCGGCCCGCACGATGTCGACGTCCACGCCACCGCCGGCCAGGGCGGACACGTCGGGCTCGGCGTCGACGAGCATCTCGAGGTCGGGCGCCTCGGTCGGAACGATGTTCATCTCTCGTCTCACCGCATCGACACCGACGGTGCGCACCGTCGAGGCGAAGTACGAGCGGAAGTTGTCGGTGGGGCCGCCGCCTTCACGCAGCAGACGCAGGATGCGGGCGGAGGCCTCGGCGACGAGATCCTCGGCTGCCACACGTCCACGGAAACGCGTCGCGACGGCATACGCCGCGGGCAGGTGCCGCCGCCACAGGGTGGCGAACGCGCTGTCGTCACCGCGGCGCGCGCGGGAGAGCAGCTCGGCGTCACTCGACGCGGCGGAGTCCGTCGTCTCGGGTTCCACGACCGACGTGGACCCGATGGGCGATGCGATCGTGTGCGCAGACATCGTTGGGCCCTCTCGGGAGGTATGCGCTCCAGTGTGGGGCACGTGGGCTCGAGATGGGGCCGTTTCGGTCCGAGCTGTCGGCCACGACCTCGGGCGGGACGGTTGAGGGCCGGTTGCTCGACCACCTGTCCAGGTGGTCGAGCGACCGGCCCTCCTGCGGCTTCGCAGGTCCTGGTTCCCCCCCATGCCCGACGCTCCGCCGCTTCCTCCTACCGTTAACAAGACGGAGCGAGCCGCGTTTCATGACGGGATTTGACGAAGATTTCTTGTCGTGTTCTCGCGAGTCTTCCTCGCCCCGCTGCGGCGGGGTCCGCGGGAGCACCGCGGGGCCTGCACAATGGCGGCGTGACCGCTGATCGAACGGACCGCTCCCGCCCCCGAGCACGCATGACCGGCCCGGAGCGTCGCGAACAGCTCATCGCGGTCGGCCGCAAGCTCTTCGCCGACAAGGGGTTCGAAGCGACGACCGTCGAGGAGGTCGCCTCCAAGGCCAACGTCTCCAAGCCMGTCGTCTACGAGCACTTCGGCGGCAAGGAGGGCCTCTATGCCGTCGTCGTCGACCGCGAGATCCAGACCCTGATGGGCGGCATCGGCGCAGCGCTCGAGGAGCCGGAAGGGGCCCGAGTCCTGCTCGAGCGAGCCACGCTGGCCCTGCTCGACTACATCGAGACCGACCCGGCAGGCTTTCGCATCCTCGTGCGGGACTCCCCGCCCGGACAGTCGACGGGATCGTTCGCGAGCGTCCTCGGCGACGTGGCCGTGCACGTGGAGCACCTGCTCGCTGCCGAGTTCAAGCAGCGCGGGCTCGACCCCAAGTCGGCGCCGATCCACGCGCAGATGCTGGTGGGCATGGTGGCCCTGACCGGTCAGTGGTGGCTGGACCGCCGCAAGTTCAAGAAGGACCAGGTGGCGGCGCACCTCGTCAACCTGGCGTGGAACGGCCTCTCCGGCCTCGRGCGCACGCCCCGGCTCGTGACGCTCCCCCGCCGCTGACGCGTCTAGGGGTCGAGACGGCCCGGCTGGTGCCGCGAGGTTCAGGTTTCGCCCTCCCGAATGATCCCCTCCACGAAACCACCCGGAAGGACGAAACCTGGCGGCACCACCGAGGACGACCCCACAGGTGTCGCTCCCTCCCCTGACGAAGCGGGAGACTCCTGCGGTGCCGCCATCTGTATGACGTGCCGGGACCCATTTCATGACACGAAACCCGAAAATGGGGCAAAACGGCGAAAACTCGCGGAGATTTTTTCCCGGCGCGCCACCACCGATGTGAATGGCCTCCGCCACGCGGGGGATGTCCGACGTCGCGGTCATGATGGAGGCGTGCCCTCGATGAGAAGCCGGTGACCTCGCGATGACGAGACGCTGGCTGTTCGCCGACCAGCTCGGGCCCCACTTCGACGTGGGGAGCTCCGGAGTCCTCCTGGTGGAGAGCCGCCGGGCTCTCGGAGGCCGCAGCTTCCACCGCCAGAAGCTGCACCTCGTCCTGTCGGCCCTGCGTCACCGGGCCGCGGAGCTCGGCGACTCGGCCGTGCTGCTCCGCACCGGCACCTACACGGAGGCACTCCGCGAGCTGGGCGAGCCCGTGCGCGTGCACGAGCCGACCTCGTATGCCGCCGAGCGGCTCGTGCGCCGGCTCCTCGCTTCCGGCCTGGTCGAGGCCGTCGACCCGACGCCGGGCCACAGCCTGTCCCGTGGCGACTTCGCGCGGTGGGCGGGCGACCGGCGCCAGCTGCGCATGGAGGACTTCTACCGGTTCCAGCGGCAGCGGCTCGACCTGCTCGTCGAGGGCGACCGGCCGGTCGGCGGCCGCTGGTCCTTCGACGAGGACAACCGCGAGCCCCCGCCCAGGGGCGTGCAGCGACTCGACGTGCCGCCGCCCTACCGGCCGCGCGAGGACGACATCGACGCCGAGGTGCGCGACGACCTCGACCGCTGGACACGCGAGGGTGTCGTCTCCCCGGTGGGCGTCGACGGTCCGCGCGTCTTCGCCGTGACCCGGCGCGAGGCGTTGGCGGCCCTCGAGCGCTTCGTGACACACCGGCTCGGGGCCTTCGGCCCGCACGAGGACGCGATGCTCCGGGGCGACTGGGCCATGGCCCACAGCCTGCTCTCCTTTCCGCTCAACCTCGGGTTGCTCGACCCGGTCGAGGTCGTCGACCGGGCCGCGCAGGCCTACCGCGACGGAGACGCGCCACTCGCGTCGGTCGAGGGCTTCGTGCGCCAGGTCATCGGCTGGCGCGAGTACGTCTGGCACCTCTACTGGCACTTCGGACCGACCTACCGGCGGCGCAACGCCCTGCAGGCCCGGTCCCCGCTGCCGGAGTGGTTCGACCGCCTCGACGCCGACGCCGTCGAGGCGGCCTGTCTGCAGGACGCCATGGCCGGGGTGCGCGACCGCGGATGGGTGCACCACATCCCGCGGCTCATGGTCCTCGGCAACTGGGCGGCTCAGCGCGGCTATGACCCGGACGCCCTGACCGAGTGGTTCCAGACCCGCTTCGTCGACGGCTACGACTGGGTCATGCCGGCCAACGTCGTGGGAATGAGCCAGCACGCCGACAGCGGCGCGATGGCCACGAAGCCGTACGTGTCGGGCGGCCCCTATCTCAACCGGATGAGCGACTAATGCGGCGGGTGCCGCTACGACCCCAAGAAGCGCGTCGGTGACGACGCGTGCCCGTTCACCGCCGGCTACTGGGCCTACCTCGACCGCAACGCCGAGCGGCTCGAGGGCAACCACCGGATGGCCCGGCCACTCCAGCAGCGCCACCGTCTCGCCGACCTCGCCGAGGTCGTCGCCCAGGAGCGAGACCGGGGCGACAGGCCGCCCTGATCCGACTGCCGGGTCAGCGCGGGGTGCGCGCCACAGCGAAGGTTCGCGTGAACGGGAAGAGCACCCCGAACGACCGTCGGGGGTACGCCGCCTCGAGCTCGCGCTCGTAGTCGCCGACGAACCCCTCGCGCTCGCCGCCGTCGAGCACCCCGAGCACCGGGCGCAGCCCTGTGCCCCGGACCCACTCGAGCACCGGGTGCGGGCTGTCGGGTGTCGACGCGAGCACGTGCTCATACGTCGTCTGCCACACGTCGACGTCCGGAGTGAGGTCGAGGAGGAGGGCGGCATACGTCTCCGGGCGGGCGACGGCACGGGCCCGGTCGAGGGCCGGCCTCAGGTCAGCGGCCCGTGGGTGGCGGGCGGCGACCTCGCGCATGAGCCGGTGCGAGGGGGCGTCGAAGTTCGAGGGCACCTGCAAGGCGAACGTCCCGCCCGGCGCGAGGTTCTCGACCCACATCGCGATGAGGCGCAGGTGACCCGGCACCCACTGCAGGGTCGCGTTGGTGACGAGGACGTCGATCGAGGCCCCGAGCTCGGTGGGGTCCCAGTCCTCGGCGGTCGACTCCACCCATTCGACACGGCCGTCCGTGTCGAGCTCACGCGCCCGGCCGAGCATGTCGGGCGAGCTGTCGACGCCGACGATCCGCGCGTCGGGCCAGCGCTGGGCGAGGCCGAGCGTGAGCTCGCCAGGCCCGCAGCCGAGGTCGACGACGAGCCGGGGCGTCGCGGCGTCCACACGGGCCAGCAGGTCGGCGAAGGGCCGGCCACGGTGGCCGGAGAAGACGGCATACTGCCGCGGGTCCCAGGGGACATCGGTCGTGCGGTCGCCGGCGCCGCCGGCGGCCGTGCCGTCGGGCGCGTCGTCAGCGGCGGACGGGTGCGGCGAAGGGGCCATGTCATCCTCGGTTTCGTTTGATGTCAAGAGTCTTGACGGCGACTACGATTGGCGTATGAGCGCCGACCGCAGGCCCGCCGACGACGTCGACGAGATCGTCGCGGCCTGGCGCCGGGAGCGCCCCGACCTCGACGTGTCGCCGCTGGAGGTGCTCTCCCGGGTCTCTCGGCTGGCGCGCCGGCTCGACCTGGCCCGTGGGTCGGCATTCTCGGAGCACCTGCTCGACGGCTGGGCCTTCGACGTGCTCTCGGCCCTGCGCCGCGCAGGCGAGCCCTATGAGCTCTCGCCCGGCCAGCTCGTCCAGCAGACGCTCGTCACGTCGGGCACGATGACCAACCGCGTCGACCGGCTCGAGCGCAGTGGGTTCGTCGACCGGCGCCCCGACCCGGGCGACCGGCGCGGGGTGCTCGTGCGCCTGACGCCGGCGGGCCGCGACGTCGTCGACTCGGCGATGGCCGACCTCATCGAGCAGGAGAAGTCGCTCCTGTCGGAGCTGTCCGCCACCGATCGCGCGCAGCTGGCCGGCCTGCTGCGCCGCATGCTCGCCCCCCTCGAGACCCGAGAGACGCGAGAGACCCGACGCGGCGACGTGCACGGCTGAGGATCTCACCCGCTCACCGGCGGGCCTGCTGGAACTCGAGCCGGTTGCCGACCGGGTCCGCGGTGTGGAAGCGGCGAAGTCCCGCGATTTTGTCGTCCCACGCCACCGGCGCACCGGCGGCCTCGACGACCCGGGCCAGTTCGTCGACGTCGCCGACGGCGATCCCCGGGTGGGCTTTGCGGGCCGGGACGAAGCCGTCCTCGATGCCCACGTGGATCTCGGCCGTCCCGGCCCGGAACCAGGCGCCACCGCGCGCGCGGAGACGCCCGGGCTTGGTCACCGCGGTCATGCCGAGGACGCCGACATAGAAGGCGCGCATGGCCTCCTCACAGCCCGCGGGGCCGGACACCTGGACGTGGTGCAGGAACATCTCCATGGCCAGAAAGTATCTTGATATCAAGACACTTTCAAAGAGATCGCCGATCGAGAGGATGTGAGGTGATCTGCTCCGACGGTGGTCAGCCGACGATCTCGGCTGCTTCGAGCCATTCGAGCTCGAGCTCCTCGCGCTCGGTGACGACGGCCTGGAGCTTGACGCCGAGGTCGGCGAGCGCCGAGGGGTCGGTTGCCTTCTCGGCCATGTCGCCGTGGAGGCGCTCCTCACGGTCCTGGAGGCGCGAGAGCTGCTTCTCGACGCGGGCCATCGTCTTGCGGGCCTCGCGCACCTCGGCCGGCCTCGCCGTCGTCGCGGACCCGGGTGGTATGCCGTCGGGCTGCCTCGTCGTGGCCGGCGAGCCGCCGCTGCCGCCCGGTCCCGCCGCAGTCCGTGCGGCCTGGCTCGCGATGTCGGCCGAGCGCAGCCGGAGGTACTCCTCCACGCCACCCGGCAGCTCGCGGACCTTGCCGTCACCGAGCAGGGCCAGCTGCTTGTCGGCCACGCGCTCGAGGAGGTAGCGGTCGTGCGAGACGACGACGAGCGTGCCCGCCCAGCCGTCGAGGACGTCCTCGAGCGAGGTGAGCGTCTCGATGTCGAGGTCATTGGTGGGCTCGTCGAGGATGAGGACGTTCGGCTCGGTGAGCAGCAGGCGTGTCAGCTGGAGCCGGCGCCGCTCGCCACCGCTGAGGTCTCCGACGCGCGACTGCTGCCGCCCGCCCGGGAAGCCGAGACGTGTCGCGAGCTGGCTCGCGCTGATCTCCTTGTCGCCCAGCGTCGTCCACTGCTTGACGTCCTCGATGGCCTCGATGACGCGCCACTGCTCGAAACGCTCGAGCTCGCGCACCTCCTGGGTGAGGTGGGCGATGGCGACGGTCTTGCCGATCTTGCGGCGACCACCGTCGAGGGGGATCTCGCCCGTCAGGGCGCGCAGCAGCGTCGACTTGCCCGCGCCGTTGACACCGACGATGCCGACGCGCTCCCCCGGCGCCAGCCTCCACGTCACGTGGTCGAGCAGGCGGCGCTCCTTCGGCGGCTGGCCGACCGACACCGTGGCGTCCTCGAGGTCGAGGACGTCCTTGCCGAGACGACGGCTCGCGAACGACGCGAGCTCGACGCTGTTGCGGGGGTCCGGCTCGTCGGCGATGAGGGCGTTGGCCGCGTCGATGCGGAACTTCGGCTTGCTCGTGCGCGCCGGCGCACCGCGGCGCAGCCAGGCGAGCTCCTTGCGCATGAGGTTGGAACGGCGATCGGCCATCACCCCCGCGAGACGGTCCCGCTCGGCCTTCGCGAGGACGTAGGCGGCATACCCTCCCTCGAAGGCGCTGACCTTGCCACCCTCGACCTCCCAGGTCATCGTGGCGTAGGCGTCGAGGAACCAGCGGTCGTGGGTGATCGCCACGGTCGCGTTGCCGGGGCGCGGCCGCTTCGTGGCGAGGTGGTCGGCGAGCCAGGCGACGCCCTCGACGTCGAGGTGGTTGGTCGGCTCGTCGAGGAGCAGCAGCTCGGGGTCGGAGACGAGCAGCCGGGCGAGGGCGAGGCGGCGGCGCTCACCACCGGACTTCGGGCCGACCCGGCTGTCGAGGCCGCCGACGTTCTCGGCCCCGATGCCGCCGAGCAGGCCGGTCAGGACGTCCCGGATGCGGGGGTCGCCGGCCCACACGTGCTCGGGCAGGTCCCCGAGCACGGCCTCACGGATCGTCCATCCGGGATCGAGCGCGTCCTCCTGGGCGAGCATGCCGATGCGGATGCCGTCGGCGCCGCCCTGCTTCGTGATGCGGCCCGAGTCGCCCTCCTGCAGGCCGGCCATGACGCGCAGCAGCGTGGACTTGCCGCCGCCGTTGACGCCGACGACGCCGATGCGGTCGCCCGTGAGGACGCCGAGGCTGACGTCGTCGAGGACGTGGGAGGTGCCGAAGACGAGGGAGACCCGTTCGAGGGAGATGAGGTTGGCCATCGCTGACTGACCCTATGCCGTCCGCCGATCGAGAGAGCAATCCGTCCCGCCGACGAACTGCTGTCTCGATCGGTGGGGCGCCGGTTGACTCAGGAGGTCGTGCGGGGCGCAGCGACGACCTGYGCGCCGTGGACCGGGCCCTTGGCGCGGCGCAGGTCGCGGCACAGGCCGGAGGCGGCGAGCGACACCGAGAGGTCGAGCGAGGCCTCGTGGCTCTCGGTGAGGAACGCGACCGTCGGACCCGATCCCGACACGATGCCACCCAGCGC
>NZ_JBFULD010000199.1:0-7848 GCF_056400505.1 Terrabacter sp. P5_B1 | reverse complement strand
GTGACAAGGTCATCCGCACGATGGGCTGGCGTCGCGTCGCGGAGCGGGAGCTGCCCACCCTCGCGCCCGAGACCCGTCAGTACCTCCAGGCGTATGCCGACGGCGTCAACGCGTACATCAAGAAGGCCGGGTCGCCGGAGAAGATGTCGCTGGAGTACACCGTGCTCGCGCGCCGCAACCCCGGCTACCGCGTCGAGCCGTGGACGCCCGTCGACTCGCTCGCCTGGCTCAAGGCCCTGGCGTGGGACCTGCGTGGCGACTACAAGGACGAGCTGGCCCGGGCCCGCCTGTCGCGCACCACGCGGTCGGTCAAGCAGGTGAACCTGCTCTACCCGCCCTATCCCGTCGACCGCAACCAGCCGATCCTCTCCCCGCAGGACTGGCAGCCGGCGTCGGCGCAGACCGACCAGGCCGCGAGCCCCGCGCCGGCGGCCCTGACGGCGATGCGCACCGCGACGGGGGGCGCTGCCGTCGACTCGGCCCTCGCCTCGGTCGACGCGGTCCCGGCCACTCTCGGCCGCGGCGACGGCATCGGCTCCAACTCGTGGGTCGTGTCGGGTGCTCGCACGACGACGGGCAAGCCGCTGCTTGCCAACGACCCGCACCTCGGCCTGGCGATCCCCGGCATCTGGGGACAGGTCAACCTCCAGTGCCGCACGCTGAGCGCCGCGTGCCCGTTCCGTGTCTCGGGCTTCACGTTCTCGGGCCTGCCCGGTGTCGTCATCGGCCACAACGACAAGGTCGCGTGGGGGATGACCAACCTCAGCCCCGACGTCACCGACTTCTACCTCGAGCAGGTCTCCGGGGACTCGTACCTGCGTGACCGGGGCAGCCAGCGGCTCGTGCAGCGCCAGGAGGTCATCAAGGTCGCCGGTGGCGCCGACGTGCCCCTGACGGTGCGCTCCACGGTGCACGGGCCGATCCTCTCCGACGTCGTCCCGGCGATCGACGAGGCCGGTGACCGCAGCGTCGTGCGGGGCGCGCCCCAGACCAACCGGTACGCCGTGTCGCTCGCGTGGACTGCCCTGACCCCGGGCACGACGGCCGACGCGATCTTCGCCCTCGACCGCGCCACGAACTGGTCCGACTTCCGCAAGGCGGCCGCCCTCTTCTCGGTGCCCTCACAGAATCTCGTCTATGCCGACACGGCCGGCCACATCGGCTACCAGGCGCCCGGCAAGATCCCGATCCGGCCGTCCGCGACGCCGGGGGCGCCTCCCGGCTTCTGGCCCGCTCCCGGCTGGGACTCGCAGTGGGACTGGAAGGGCTACGTCCCGTTCGACGAGTTGCCGAACTCCTTCGACCCCACCGAGGGCTTCATCGTCACGGCCAACCAGGCCGTCACGGCGAGCCCCACCCCGTTCCTCACCTCGGAGTGGGACTACGGCTTCCGGGCCCAGCGCATCCGCACGCTGCTCGCCTCGACCCCGAAGGTCTCGGCGGCGACGATGTCGCAGATCCAGGGTGACACCCGCAACACGTACGCCCCCGGCCTCGTCGAGCGGCTGCTCGCCGTGCAGGTCGACGACTTCACCGCCCAGGCCCAGCGTCTGCTGCGCGACTGGGACGGCAGCCAGCCCAACGACAAGTCCCGCGATGCGGCGTCCGCGGCGTACTACAACGCCGTGTGGAAGTACCTCCTCCAGTACACCTTCGACGAGCTCCCGCCCGACATCGCGCCCGACGGCGGCAGCCGGTGGATGGTCGTCATGGAGCAGCTGCTCAAGGACCCGAAGAACGACTGGTGGGACGACAAGACGACCCCGGGTGTCACCGAGGGCTCCGGCGAGATCCTCAAGCGGGCGCTCGTCGAGGCCCGTCTCGACCTCGCGCGGGAGCTCGGCAAGGTCCCCGCGACGTGGCGGTGGGGTCGCCTGCACCAGCTCGACCTCAAGCACCAGGTGATGGGCACCGACGGGGTGCCCACGGTCATCCAGAACTTCTTCGACCGCAACGGCATCGAGCTCGGCGGTGGCAACTCCATCGTCGACGCCACCTCCTGGAACGCCTCGAAGCCCGGCTATGGCGTGACCACCGGCCCGTCGATGCGCATGATCGTCGACCTGGGCAACCTCGACGCCTCCCGGTGGGTCAACTCCACCGGTCAGTCCGGTCACGCCTACGACGACCACTACTCCGACCAGGTCGACGCGTGGGCTGCCAACGAGACCTTCGCGTGGCCRTTCAGCCCGGCGGCGGTGCGCGACGCGACCGACGAGGAGCTGACCCTCGTGCCGCCGTCGCCGTCCGCGGCTCCCTGAGGTCACCCGTCACGAGCGCGTATGCCGGGTGCTGGCCCTCTCAGCGCAGGCGCACCACGCGTCCGGTGGTCGTCACGAACCCGTCGACGGGCACGTCATGGGCGTCGGCAGGCAGGTCGACGTCGCTCTGCTCACCCTCGTGCAACAGCGTGATGACCGGCACGGAGGGGTCGCGATGGAGCAGGGCGCGGTCGTAGCAGCCGCCACCCTGCCCGAGGCGTGTGCCGTGGAGGTCGACGGCGAGTCCGGGTGTCACGACGAGGTCGCACGTGGCGAGGGCGTCGGTGCCGAGCCAGCCGTCCCGCTCGTGCGGGTCCGGCTGGTGCCCACCGTGGCTCGGGCGGCGCACGGTGGCGTCGTCGCCCTCGGTGCCCGGGACGGCATACCTCCACTCGAGCGTGAAGTCGTCGAGCACGACGGGCACGATGACCTCGTGGCCCGCCCCCAGCAGCGCCTCGACGAGGCGGCCGGTGGGCGGCTCGTCCGGCAGCGACTCGTAGACGGCCACCCGGCCGGGATCGGGCACGAACCGCAGCACGGCGTCGGCGATCAGGGCCGGTGCGGCGGCGTCCATCCGGCGCGCGAGCTCACGCCGGCGGGCCCGAGCCGCGTGACGCAGGTCACGCTTGGAGGGCGTCGTCACGGCGAACCAGTTGCCGAGACCGCCCAGACGTGCATGGACGCCATCGTAAGGTGAGGCCATGACTGACCAGGCCCTGAACGCTTCCGTCGACCTGATGAGCCGGCGTGGCCTGGGACCCGAGGCCATTCGTGTCTTCACCCACTACTTCGAGCAGCTGCAGGCCGGGGCGCAGGGGACGATCTCGGAGGACTCCATCGAGCCCCTCGGCGACATCCAGACCCTGGGTGAGGTGAAGGTCAGCGACGAGGAGGTCCGCGCGGCCCTGGCGAAGACCGCGGTCATCAAGCTGAACGGCGGCCTCGGCACCGGCATGGGCATGACCGGGGCGAAGTCCGCGCTCGAGGTCAGGGACGGCCTGACCTTCCTCGACATCATCGCGCTGCAGGTGCTCGCGCTGCGCAAGCGGTGGGGTGTCGAGCTGCCGCTCGTGCTGATGAACTCCTTCCGCACGTCGCAGGAGTCGCTCGACATCCTCGCCAAGTACCCCGACCTGCCGGTCGAGGGGCTGCCGCTCGACTTCATCCAGAACGCCGAGCCCAAGCTGTGCCCCGACGGTCTGATGCCGGTGCAGTGGCCGAAGGACCCCGAGCTCGAGTGGTGCCCGCCAGGTCACGGCGACATCTACGTCTCCCTCGTCACGTCGGGCGTGCTCGATGCCCTGCTCGAGAAGGGGATCCGCTACGCGTTCCTCTCCAACTCCGACAACCTCGGCGCCACGTGCGACCCCGACGTCGCGGCCTGGATGGTCGAGCAAGGCCTGCCGTACGTCGCCGAGGTGTGCCGCCGCACCAAGAGCGACCGCAAGGGCGGCCACCTCGCGGTGCGCAAGTCCGACGGCCGCATCGTGCTGCGCGACACGGCCATGGTCGCCGAGGGCGAGGAGCGCTTCTTCCGCGACATCAAGCGACACAGCACCTTCAACGCCAACAACCTCTGGATCGACCTGGAGGTCCTGCGCGAGCGCATGACGGCCAAGCAGGGCGTCCTCGGCCTGCCGATCATCGTCAACCGCAAGAACGTCGACCCGGCCGACCCCAGCTCGCCCGAGATCATCCAGATGGAGTCGGCGATGGGCACGGCGATCGAGGTGTTCGAGGGCTCGGAGGCGATCCTCGTCCCGCGCACGCGCTTCCGGCCGGTCAAGACGACGAACGACCTGCTCGTCATCCGGTCCGACTTCTTCTCGCTCGACGACGACTACCACGTCGTCGCGGCCGTCGACGGGCCCGAACCGTTCGTCGACCTCGACTCGGCCTACCGCTTCGTGTCCGGCTTCGAGAAGCGCTTCCCCAAGGGCGTGCCGTCGATGCGGGACTGCACGAGCCTGCGCGTCATCGGTGACCCCGTCTTCGGTCGGAACGTTCGCTGCATCGGCGAGGTCCTCATCGACGGCTCCCGTCGCGTCCTCGACGATGCCGTGCTCGGCGAGCTGCCCGGGCCGGCAACCACACCCGCCTCGACGTCGGGCGGCCTGCGCACCGTCGACGAGCACCTCAGGGCGATCCTGTCGACACTCGAGCCGTCGCCGACCGTGTGGACGCCGCTCACCGAGGCCCTCGGCCTCGCCGTGGCGCGGGACGTCCGCTCGAAGATCGACCTCCCGGGCTTCGACAACTCGTCGATGGACGGGTATGCCGTCCGCTCCGAGTCGCTCGCCGGCACCGGCGAGGCGCCGGTGCGGCTGCGGATCGTCGGCGAGATCGCGGCCGGGGACGACCCGAGCTTCTCGGTCGGGCCGGGAGAGGCCGCCAGGATCATGACCGGTGCCCCGATCCCCGAGGGGGCGGACGCGGTCATCGCCGTCGAGGACACGGACGGTGCCGCCACGGGTGAGGTGGAGTGTCGCGCGGCCGTGTCGCCCGGCCGTTACGTCAGGCCGTGTGGCGAGGACGTCGCCTCGGGCTCGACCATCGTCGCCGCCGGCGAGGTCGTCGGCGCCCGGACCATCGCCCTGCTGGCGGCCTGCGGGCACGCCGGCGTCGAGGTGCACCGTCGGCCGCACGTCGTCGTGCTCTCGACGGGTTCCGAGCTCGTCCAGCCGGGCCAGCCGCTGGGACCCGGCCAGATCCACGACTCGAACTCGGCGATGCTCTGGGCGGCAGCCGTCGGTGCCGGCGCGTCAGCCGAGATCCGCGCCGCCGTCGGCGACTCGGAGGAGGAGCTGCTCGCCGCGCTGGACGAGATCGTCACCGAGGCCGACGTCGTCATCACCAGTGGCGGTGTGTCGATGGGTGCCTTCGACGTCGTCAAGGGCGCGCTGCGTGGGAAGGGTGTCGAGTTCGTCAGGGTCGCGATGCAGCCCGGCAAGCCGCAGGGCTTCGGCCTGCTGGCCGGTCCCGACGGCAGGCAGGTCCCGCTCTTCGCCCTGCCGGGCAACCCCGTCTCGTCCTTCGTCTCGTTCGAGGTCTTCGTGCGTCCGGCGTTGCGTCGGCTCATGCGGCTGACACCGGAGAAGCGCCGCATGCGCCCAGCCACGCTCATCTCGGGGGTCGAGTCCTTCGCCGGCCGGCGGCAGTTCGGCCGGGCCGTGGTGTCCCGCTCGACTGAGGGCACGCTCGTCGCCGCCCCGGTGGCGGGTCAGGGGTCGCACTTCGTCGCCGACCTCTCGCGTGCCAACGCCCTCTTCGTGGTGCCCGAGGACGTCACCGAGCTCGTCGCCGGCGAGGTCGTCGACGTCCTCGTCCTCGACAAGGACGCCTGATGTCCGAGGGCGAGCAGCCGCGTGAGGCCCCCGGCCTGACATCTGGTCTGACCCACGTCCGCGCCGATGGCAGCGCACACATGGTCGACGTGTCGGCCAAGGCCGTGACCGCGCGCCAGGCCAGTGCGGCCGGACGGGTGCTGCTCAGCGCCGACGCCGTGTCGGCCCTGCGGTCGGGACGTGTCCCCAAGGGTGACGCCCTCGCGGTGGCCCGCATCGCCGGCATCCAGGCGGTCAAGCGCACGCCCGAGCTCATCCCGCTCGCCCATCCGATCGCGGTCCACGGTGTCGAGGTCGACGTCACCGTGGCCGACGACGGCGCCGACATCACGGCGACGGTGCGCACCGCGGACCGCACCGGCATCGAGATGGAGGCCCTGACGGCGGTGTCCGTCGCCGCGCTCGCCCTCATCGACATGGTCAAGGCCGTCGACAAGCACGGCCGCATCACCGACGTGCGGGTGACGGCCAAGTCCGGCGGCCGTTCGGGGGACTGGCATGAGTGAGGATGTGGGGGCGGGCCGCCGAGCCGTCGTCGTCACGGTCTCGACGCGCGCCGCGGCCGGCGTCTACAAGGACACGTCCGGGCCGGTCATCGTGCGTCGGCTCAAGCTCTGGGGCTTCAAGGTGGGCTCGCCCGTCGTCGTGGCCGACGGGGACGACTTCGGGATGGCTCTGCGCGAGGTCCTCGCCAGCGAGCCCGATCTCGTGCTGACGACCGGAGGCACCGGCCTCACCCCGACCGACGCGACACCCGAGCAGACGATGCCCCTGATCGACCGTCTGGTGCCGGGGGTGGCCGAGGCGATCCGCGCGGCCGGTGTCGCCAAGGGCGTCCCGACGGCCATGCTCTCCCGAGGCCTCGTCGGACTGGCCGGGCGCACCCTCGTCGCGAACCTCCCGGGGTCACGCGGCGGCGTGTCGGACGCGCTCGACGTGCTGGAGCCGGTCCTGGGACACGCCCTCGACCAGATCCCCGGCAGTGACCACTGACGTGAGGGCACGGGGACCACTGCGGCACGTGCGGACGGATGCTGTGCGAGCACCCTTCGGCTCACGCCGATGAGGATGCCGTGGCGTCCGCTCCGCGACGGCAGGGCCCCGTGGCCCGTCGTCCTGCGCGACGTGTCCTTCGAGCCGGCGCTCGTGCTGCGCCCGCTGCGCGTCGACGACGAGCGGGACTGGCAGCGCGTGCGACGGGACAACGCGGCATACGTCCGGCCGTGGGAGCCGACGCTCCCGCCGGGCTCGCCCGCTCGCAGGCCGGTGTCCTTCCGGCAGTTCGTCCGCGACCTCGACTCCGAGGCCCGCGCCGACCGGGCGATGCCGTGGTGCATCGACGTCGGCGGCCGCATCGTCGGTCAGGTCCACCTGTTCGGCATCGTGAGGGCCGCCCAGCAGTCCGGTGCGGCCGGCTACTGGCTCGACGAGTCCGTGACCGGGCAGGGCATCGCGACCCGCGCGCTCGCGCTCGCCGTCGACCACGCCCTGGGCGCGGGCGGGCTGCACCGAGTGGAGGTCAACATCCGCCTCGACAACGTGCCGTCGCTGCGGGTCGTCGAACGTCTCGGCCTGCGCGACGAAGGAGTCCGAAAGCGCTTCCTGCACATCGACGGTGCCTGGCGGGACCACCGGAGCTTCGCGGTGACGACCGAGGATCTGTCCGGATCGACCCTCATGACCCGGCTGTCACAGCAGTAACACCAGCCTCTCGGGCGACACGCCACGAATGTCCGAGGCCGTTACCGAACTGCGTCCTACCGTTGGGCACGTGCCCGTCAGCAGCCTCATCTTCGTCGTCATCGTGGCGATCTGGGCGGCCTATCTCGTCCAGCACTGGGCCCGTCGCCGCGAGGATGCGGCCGCCACGCGTTCCGTCGACGGCTTCACCGAGGCCATGCGGGTTCTCGAGAAGCGGCCCGTGCTGCCGGCCACCGAGCTCAGCACGCCCCGCCCCCACTCGTATGCCGTCAAGCCCGCCGGCGTCGGCCGCCCCACCGTCGACGTCAAGCGGGCCGTCCCCGCGGGCAGCGGGCGCCGACCCTCGCCGCTCGTCGCCCGCCGCGGGGAGCGGGTCGTGACGGCCTCGCTTCCGTCGGGCGGACGCGGCGACCACCGCTACACCGACCACGCCCCCAACGCCGCCGAGGTGGACCGCATGCCCGAGTCAGCGCGCCAGACGAGCCGCGGGGCCCAGCCCCGCCCCGGGCGTCCCGCGGGTGCCGCGGGTCACGCCCCGGCCC
>NZ_JBFULD010000198.1:0-7875 GCF_056400505.1 Terrabacter sp. P5_B1 | reverse complement strand
GCCGGCGCCGCCGCCGGCCGCCGGCCGCCGGTGGGGCAGCTACTTCTTCTTGCCCTGGTCGGAGTCGCTCGAGAGCGCGGCCACGAAGGCTTCCTGCGGCACCTCGACCCGACCGACCATCTTCATGCGCTTCTTGCCCTCCTTCTGCTTCTCGAGGAGCTTGCGCTTGCGGCTGATGTCGCCGCCGTAGCACTTGGCGAGCACGTCCTTGCGGATGGCGCGGATGTTCTCGCGCGCGATGATGCGCGAGCCGATGGCGGCCTGGATCGGGACCTCGAACTGCTGGCGCGGGATGAGGTCCTTGAGCTTGCTCGCCATCATGACGCCGTAGGCGTACGCCTTGTCCTTGTGGACGATCGCGGAGAACGCGTCGACCGTCTCGCCCTGGAGGAGGATCTCGACCTTCACGAGGTCGGCCACCTGCTCCCCGTCGGGCTCGTAGTCGAGCGAGGCGTAGCCGCGGGTGCGGGACTTCAGCTGGTCGAAGAAGTCGAAGACGATCTCGGCGAGCGGCAGCGTGTAGCGCATCTCGACCCGGTCCTCGGAGAGGTAGTCCATGCCGCGGAGGTTGCCGCGCTTCTGCTGGCAGAGCTCCATGATCGCCCCGACGAACTCCGAAGGCGCGAGGATCGTGGCGCGCACGATGGGCTCGCTCACCTCGCGGATCTTGCCGTCGGGGTACTCACTCGGGTTGGTGACGTGCACGGCCTTGCCGTCGTCCATCGTCACGTCGTAGACGACGTTGGGTTGGGTCGAGATGAGGTCGAGGCCGAACTCGCGCTCGAGGCGCTCGCGGACGATCTCGAGGTGGAGCAGGCCGAGGAAGCCGACGCGGAAGCCGAAGCCGAGGGCGGCCGACGTCTCGGGCTCGTAGACGAGCGCGGCGTCGTTGAGCTTGAGCTTGTCGAGGGCCTCGCGCAGGTCGGGGTAGTCGGACCCGTCGATGGGATAGAGGCCGGAGAAGACCATCGGCTTGGGGTCGCGGTAGCCGCCGAGGTCCTTGGTCGCGGGCTTGCTCGCGTTGGTCACCGTGTCGCCGACGCGGGACTGGCGCACGTCCTTGACGCCGGTGATGAGGTAGCCGACCTCGCCGACCCCGAGCCCCTTCGAGGGCACGGGCTCGGGGCTGATGACGCCGATCTCGAGCAGCTCGTGGGTCGCCCGGGTCGACATCATGACGATCTTCTCGCGCGGGCTGAGGTTGCCGTCGACGACGCGGACGTACGTGACGACCCCGCGGTAGGTGTCGTAGACCGAGTCGAAGATCATCGCGCGAGCCGGCGCGTCGGGATCGCCGACCGGGGCGGGCAGCGTGCGGACGATGGTGTCGAGCAGCGGCTCGACGCCGGCGCCGGTCTTGCCGGACACCTGCAGGCAGTCCTCCGGCTCGCACCCGATGAGCTTGGCCAGCTCCTCGGCGTACTTCTCGGGCTGGGCGGCCGGCAGGTCGATCTTGTTGAGCACCGGCACGATGCTGAGGTCGTTCTCCATCGCGAGGTAGAGGTTCGCGAGGGTCTGTGCCTCGATGCCCTGGGCCGCATCGACGAGGAGCACGGCACCCTCGCACGCCGCGAGCGAGCGGGAGACCTCGTAGGTGAAGTCGACGTGGCCGGGTGTGTCGATCATGTTCAGGGCATACGTCGTGCCCTCGAGCTCCCACGGCATGCGCACGGCCTGGCTCTTGATCGTGATCCCGCGCTCGCGCTCGATGTCCATGCGGTCGAGGTACTGCGCGCGCATGGCGCGCGAGTCGACGACGCCGGTCAGCTGCAGCATGCGGTCGGCCAGCGTCGACTTGCCGTGGTCGATGTGCGCGATGATGCAGAAGTTGCGGATCAGGTCCGACGGCGTTGCGTTGGGTGCCAACGCGGAGCGGGCCATGGGCGACACGTGGGACGAACCTCGCAGAGTCAGGGTGACGGGGATGGTGCTGGTCGGCGGCCGGGCGGCGCTCTCGTCGCTCGAGTCGCTCGAGTCGTTCGAGTCGCCGGGGACCGCCGCCGCAACCACCACAGTCTCCCATGCTTTGGGGGGCCGGCGCTCACGCCTCCCCGGCCTGTCCCCGCATCGGGACGCCCTGGTGACGCACAATGGCGGCCATGCGCGCCCAACCGATGCAGGTCCTACCAGTGGCCCCCGGCTCGCACCTGCCGCTGCGCCGCTACGTGCGGCATCCTCGCGAGATCGTGATGCTCGTCCTCGCCGTCGTCACGTCGGTGCTGCTCCTCGTCGCGGCCTTCTCCGAGGTGTCGCTCGCCATCGACGAGCAGCGCACGCCGGACGTCTACGCCCTCGCGCTGATCTTCGCCCCGGTGCTCGTCTGGTTCGCGCGCGGACAGCTGTGGGCCCAGCAGCGGCTCTCCGGGATCAAGCTGACCCCGGAGCAGTTCCCCGAGGCCCATGCGATGCTCGTCGACGCGGCCGCCCGGTCCGGCATGTCCTACGTCCCCGACGCGTACGTCGTGCTCGGCAACGGCGTGCTCAACGCGGCCGCCTCGGGCCACGGCCTCCGCCGGTTCGTCGTCATCAACAGCGACCTGCTCGAGGTCGGCGGCGCGGCGAGGGAGCCGGACGCGTTGCGCTTCGTCATCGCCCACGAGGTCGGGCATCTGGCCGCCGGGCACGTCAGCTACTGGCGCGTCCTCGGCACGTTCGCCTCGCAGTGGATCCCCCTCGTCGGCTCGACCCTGAGCCGGGCGCAGGAGTACACCGCCGACAACTACGGCCACGCGCTGGCGCCGCAGGGTGCCCGCTCCGCCATGGCGACGCTCGCCGGAGGGAAGTACCTCGGCCGCTCCGTCGACGTTGACGCGATGGCCGACCGTGCCGTCACCGAGCCGGGCTTCTTCGTCTGGGTCACCAACGCCGTCGCCAGCCACCCGGTGCTGCTGTGGCGCATCCACGCGCTGCGCGACCGGCGCCGTCCCGGCCGCCTGCTCTGGCGCCCCAAGGAGCCGTGGCTCTGGGGCCGGCCGGCCGCGCCGGGGGCGTATGCCCTGCCCGCCATGGTCGGTTTCGCTCCGACGCCCCTCCCGGAAGATGCCCCCGCGATCCAGCCGGGGCCCTCGGGATCATTCGTGCCGGTCGAGTGACCGCGTCACCACCGACGGTGGCCGGGCCTCCAGCGTTCAGGCGTTCGTCGTCTCGGCGCTGACAGCAGCCCGGCTGATCTGGCGGTCGGAGCCCTCGGCGACGACACGCCGACGACGCTCGAGCACCGCCRACAGCACCGCGACCCCGACCCCGAGCACGGCCAGGCCCGCCCCGACGAGACTCGGCGCGCCGTAGCCCCACCCGGCGGCCAGCACCATCGAGCCGAGCCACGCACCGAGCGCGTTCGCGGTGTTGAGCGTCGAGTGGTTGAGGGCGGCGGCGAGCGACTGCCCCTCGTGGGCGACGTCCATCAGGCGGGTCTGGAGCAGCGGCACGACGATCGAGGGCAGCAGGCCCAGGACGAAGACCATGACGACGGCGAGCCAGAGCGTGTGCGCCGCCCAGCCGAAGAGGGCCAGGAGCACGGCGATGAGGCCGAGGGCGCCGATGATGCCCTTGAGCACCCCGACGCGGTTGGCGATCCGCCCGCTCAGCACCATCCCCGCGACCATGCCGATGCCGTATGCCGCGAGCACCCACGGGATGTAGCGCTCGTCCAGTCCGGCCAGCTCGGTCATGGTCGGCGTGATGAAGGAGTACATCGCGAACATGCCGCCGAAGCCGACGACGCCGACGAGCAGGGCGAGCCAGACCTGGACGCGGCGCAGCGCCTGCATCTCGGCGCGCATGGACTCCTCCCCGCTCGGCGGCTGGTGCGGCAGGAAGAGCGCGATGGCCACGACGGTCAGGGCCGCGACGGCGCCGACGAGGACGTAGGGCAGGTGCCAGGAGAACCGCTGGCCCAGCAGTGTCGCGACCGGCACCCCGACGACGTTCGCGACCCCGAGGCCGCCGAGGATGGCCGCCACCGCGGCCGTGCGTCGGTGGTGGGACACGAGGGAGGCAGCCACGACCGAGCCGATGCCGAAGAAGGCACCGTGCGGGAGGCCGGCGAGGAACCGCGCGGCCATGACGGTGGGGTAGCTGTCCGCCGCGAGGATGGCGAGGTGCGCGACGGCGAAGAAGGCCATCAAGCCCATGAGCAGGCCCTTGCGCGGGAGCTTGGCCGCGGCGACGGCGATGAGCGGGGCCCCGACGACGACGCCGAGCGCGTAGGCCGAGACGTAGTGGCCGGCCGTCGCGATGTCGACACCGGTGCCCTTGGCGATCTGCGGCAGCAGGCCCATCGTCACGAACTCCGTGGTGCCGATGGCGAAACCTCCCACCGCTAGCGCGAGGATGGCGAGGGTCGTGCGACGTCTGGCGGGGCTCACAGGGGGTTCTCCGGGGTCGGTCGTCGATCGGCGGCCAAGGTGGTGGCACCGGCGTGGTGGCAGGGTGGCGTGGTGCGGATCGCCGTCGACCCGGTCTCGGACTCCAACGGTAACGGCGGCGCGGCTACGGTGATTCCCATGTCCAGCACCTTCGAGCGTCTCCTCGGCAGACTTCGTGGCATCGTGCGCGGCGCGTCCTCTCCCACCCGCGCCCGACCGGCCAGCCCACCGGCCAGCCGTCCGACCAGCCGTCCGACCAGCCGTCCGACCAGCCGTCCGACCAGCCGCCCGACCAGCCGCCCGACCAGTCCCTCGACCGGGCGACCGGTCGCCCACCGGGGCGCGGCCTACCCCGGCGACGCGACGCGGCTGCCTGACACGACGTACGCGCCGCGGCCGGACGGCCGCCCGGACCCCGGTGAGATCGTCTGGACGTGGGTGCCCTACGAGGAGGACCACAGCCAGGGCAAGGACCGCCCGGTGCTCGTCATCGGACGCGACGGCGACTGGCTCGTGGCCCTGCCCCTGACGAGCAAGGACCACGACCGGGACGAGCAGCAGGAGCGGCGCTCGGGCCGTGAGTGGGTCGACATCGGCTCCGGCGCCTGGGACGGTCGCGGCCGCCCGAGCGAGGTGCGCGTCAACCGCCTGGTCCGGGTCGATCCCGACAGGGTGCGCCGGGAGGGTGCCGTGCTCCCCCGCGACCGCTACGACGAGGTCGTCGCTGCGGCACGCGCCCTGCACGCGCGCTGAGCCGTCCCCGTCATCCTCCGGACGCACGGCGGGCCCGTCACCACGAGGTGACGGGCCCGCTCACGCGAGAGGGTGGTGCGTCAGAGCGACGCGACCTTCTTCGCCAGCGCCGACTTCTTGTTGGCGGCCTGGTTCTGGTGGATGACACCCTTGCTGACAGCCTTGTCGAGCTTCTTCGAGGCGGTCTTGAGGGCGTCGGCCGCGGCGTCCTTGTCGCCGGAGGCGGTGGCCTCACGGACCTTGCGGACCCACGTGCGGAGCTCGCTCTTGACGGCCTTGTTGCGCTCGGTGCGCGTCGCGTTCGTCTTGATGCGCTTGAGCTGCGACTTGATGTTTGCCACGTTGATGGTTTCTTTCGTTCGGTCGGATGGTTGCCGTTAGAGGGCGGCAAAGCTGCTCGGGACCGGGCGTGGGGACACCCTGCGTGAGCAGCTCTGGGTGCTGCAGACGTGCGCGCACGACCTGAGCGCGCACGCAAGGGTCAAAGTTACCAGCGGCCGGTGCGCACGACCAAACCGGGAGCATGCCGTCCCCCGCGGTCCGTCGAGGCGCTGGGTGGACAGGTGTTTCAGCGTGCGGCGCGGGCGCGGGCCATGGTCAGGATGGCGCGCTCCACGGCATACACGGGGTCGCGTCCGCCGCCCTTGACCTCGAAGTCGGCCGCGGCGACGGCCTGCACCGCGACGGCGAGGCCGTCGGCGCTCCAGTGGCCGACGGCCCGGCGGGCCTTGTCGACCTGCCACGGAGCCATGCCGAGGCTCTTGGCCAGCTGGGCCGAGCTGCCTCGCCCCGCGGCGCCGACCTTGATGAGCTGGCGCAGCTGGGAGGCGATGACGGCCACGATCGGCACGGGGTCGACGCCGGTGGCGATGGCGTGACGGAGCAGGCGCAGGGCCTCACCGGACTGGCCCGCCACGGCCGCGTCGGCGACCCGGAAGCCCGTGGCCTCGACCTTGCCGCCGTGGTAGGTGTCGACGACGGCGTCGTCGATCGTGCCCTCCGTGTCGGAGACGAGCTGCGAGCAGGCCGCGGCCAGCTCTCGCACGTCCTTGCCGACGGCCTCGACGAGGGCACGGACGCCCTCGCTCGTGATCTTGCGCCGGGCGGCCGCGAACTCCTTCATGACGAAGTCGGTCTTGTCGCGGTCGGTCTTGATGGCCGGGCACTCGATGACCCGGGCGCCGGACTTCTTCATCGTGTCGAGGACCTTCTTGCCCTTCATGCCTCCGCCGTGGGCGACGACGAGACCGAGCTCGGGATCGGGCACGGCGAGGAGCGAGAGCAGGTCGAGCTGCAGCTCGTCGGGCGACTCGTGCAGGTCGCGCACGACGATGGTCTTGGCCCCACCGAAGAGCGAGGGGCTCGCATGCATCTGCAGGGCCCCGGACTCGTACGTCGCCGGGTCGATGCGGATGACCTCGACGTCGGCCCGCTTGCCCGGCTCGAGCACGGCGGCGACGGCGCGCTCGACGAGGACGCCCTCCGGGCCGGTCACGAGGACGAAGGGCGGAACGGCCGGGTCGGTCATGGCGTCAACTCTGCCATGCGGGCCCGACAGCCGGCCCGCCCCGTCCCCCGTGGAAGTGAAGGTCATGTTCGCCCTCGTCCTCGCCATCGTGCTCACCGCCGTCGGCTTCGTCCTGCTCCGGCTCAAGGACCACCCCAGGAAGCTGAGCCGCTACGCCGCGATCCCGTTCGCGCTCGCCTTCTTTCTCGTCGTGAGCGCCTCGTACTACCGCCTCGACGCGGGCGAGGCTGCGGTGACCAAGACCTTCGGCACGGTGGGTGACGAGGCGATCAGCGCCACCGGCATCCACCTCAAGGCGCCGTGGCAGGACCTCATCCGCTTCGACATCCGCAACCAGACCATCGCGCTCGACGAGGGCGGGGGCCGCATCTCGACCGTCACGAGCGACAACGCGACGGTCGCCTACGACGTGACCATCCGCTACTCCCTCAACCCGGGCAAGCTCTCGGAGATCGTGCGGCAGTACCCCGACCAGGAGTCGTTCATCTCCCGTGCGGTCCTCCCCGGAGTCTCGTCGGTGACCCGCGACGCGCCGACGACCTTCACGGCCGCCGCGGTCCGCCAGTCACGGGCGCAGCTCGCGCTGCGGATCACCGAGGGCCTCGAGAAGCGTCTCGGCGAGGTCGGCGTCACCGTGGAGCAGGTCGACCCGAGGGCCATCACGCTCGACCAGAGCGTGCAGGCCAACTACGACAAGGTGCAGAGCTCGCTCGCCAACGCCGAAGCGGCCAAGGCCGACCTGCAGACGGCTCTCGCCAAGGCCGAGATCACCAAGACCGAGGCCCAGGCCACGTCCGACGCCGACCAGATCATCCGCTGCGGGGCGACCTCGACACAGGTCAACGAGGTCATCAACGGCAAGGACGTCAAGGCCGTGAAGGTCGTGCCGGTGCCGTCCGAGAAGTGCCAGAACCGGCTCAACGAGCAGGTCCTCATGAGCAAGTACATCGACATGCTCAAGGAGCACGGGGACTCGCTCATCGTCGTGCCGCAGGGGACCTCGAACCTGCTGCAGCTGCCCACACCGCCGGTGGCCACCCCGAAGACCCCGTGACGCCCGTCGCAGCGCGATGGCGTATGCCGTGCGGCCCGTCAGTCGAAGAGGGCGCCTGACGCGATGGTCAGGCCGAGCTGCTCGACCCGCGCGGCGATGGTCTCCTCGGGCAGCTCGAAGTGGTCGACCAGCTCGTCGAGCTGCATGCCGGCGTCGGCGGCGTCGCGCAGCTC
>NZ_JBFULD010000197.1:0-7983 GCF_056400505.1 Terrabacter sp. P5_B1 | reverse complement strand
GCTCTGGCCACCGGGGCCGCTGCTGCGGTAGACGTCGATGCGCAGGTCGTTCGGGTCGATGGTCACCTCGACCTCCTCGGCCTCGGGCATGACGAGCACGCCCGCGGCGGAGGTGTGGATGCGTCCCTGGCTCTCGGTGACCGGCACCCGCTGGACGCGGTGCACTCCGCCCTCGTACTTGAGGCGGGCCCACGGCCCCTCACCCAGGCCGGGAGAGCCCTTGGCGCGCACGGACACCCGCACGTCCTTGTAGCCGCCGAGATCGCTCTCGGTCGCGTCCTCGATCGCGGTGCGCCAGCCGCGCTGCTCGGCGTAGCGGAGGTACATCCGCAGCAGGTCGCCGGCGAAGAGCGCCGACTCGTCACCACCCTCACCGGCCTTGACCTCGAGGATGACGTCGCGGTCGTCGTCGGGGTCACGCGGCACGAGCATCCGGCGCAGGTGTGCCTCCGCCGCCTCGAACCGGGCCTCGAGCGAGGGCACCTCCTCGGCGAACGACGCGTCGTCGGCGCCCAGCTCGCGGGCGGCCGCGAGGTCGTCACCGGCCGCCTGCCACTCGCGGGCGGCCGCGACCGTCGGGGCCAGGGCGGCATACCGCTTGTTCAGCGTGCGCACGAGGTCCTGGTCGCCGTGCACGGCGGGGTCGGCGAGCTGCTGCTCGAGCTCGGCGTACTCGTCGAGGATCGACTGGACGGATTCGAGCACGGCGGGCCCTTCGGCTGAGGGACGTATGGGGAGACGGACGGGTACGACGAACGCCGGCCCCCGACGACCGAAGTCGCGGGAGCCGGCGTGCGGGAGACCTACTTGGCGGCCTTCTTGCCGTAACGGGCCTCGAACCGGGCCACACGGCCACCGGTGTCGAGGATCTTCTGCTTGCCCGTGTAGAACGGGTGGCACTGGGAGCAGACGTCGGCAGAGATCTTGCCGGACGTCTCGGTGCTCCTCGTGGTGAACGTGTTGCCACAGGTGCAGGTCACCGTGGTCTCGACGTAGTCGGGGTGAAGGTCCTTCTTCAACGTGGTCTCCTTGAGGTATTCGGCCGGGTCGGTCTCATCGCTGCTCACCTTGGGCGAGCCGCTCTCCCGTGAACCGGTCCAAAGGAAGAGTGTGCCAGAGAGGCGCACCTCCTCCCAAACGCGCGAGGTGGCCCCGGCATTCCCGCCCTGTGCGCAGGTCAGGGGGCCTCCGTCAGGCTCGCACGGTGGCGGGCTGGGCGACGGGCAGCACGACCTGCATGGTCGTCCCCTCCCCCTCGACCGAGGCGATGACGAGCTCGCCACCGTGACCCTCGACGATGGCGCGCACGATGGCGAGGCCGAGACCGGTGCCCGGGATGGCGGCGGCCGTGGCGTTCCCCGCGCGGAAGAACCGCTCGGACAGGCGCGCGAGGTCCGTGGCCGGGATGCCGATGCCCGTGTCGTGAACCGAGATGATCGTCGAGTCGCCGGACCGCTCGGCCGACAGCAGCACCTGCCCGCCTTCCTGCGTGAACTTCACGRCGTTGGACCCGAGGTTGATCAGCGCCCGCTCGACCTGGCCCCGGTCGACCCGGACGACGAGGTCGTCGGGGACGTCGTCGCAGACCAGCTGCACCCCACCGTTGGCCGCGACCGGCTCCATGGTCTCGGTGACGGTGCGCAGCAGGTCGCGGACCGCCACGTCCTCGGAGACCGCCTGCAGACCGCTGATCTCGATCTTGTTGAGCACGAGGAGGTCCTCGATGAGGCCGCGCAGGCGCGTGGCGTTGCGCCCGATGATGTCGAGGGCCACGTGCTGCCCGTCCGTGGCGTCGCCGAAGTCGCCGTCGACGAGCAGCTCGAGGTAGCCGCTGATCGAGGTCAGCGGGGTGCGCAGCTCGTGACTGACGGTCGCCATGAAGTCGGTCTTCTGCCGGTCCAGCTCGGTGAGCCGACGCACCTGCTCGTCCTGCATCTGCGACAGCCGCAGCGCCACGATCGACTGGGCGGCGATGGCGGAGCACTGCTGGGCCGCCTGGATCTCGTGGCGGTGCCAGCGTCTCGGCGCGCCGACCATCATGACCGACAGGATGCCCAGGCCGCGGCCCCCGGTGCCGACGGGCAGCATGAGCAGGCTCCGCGCGCCGGTCGCCCGATGGAAGGCGCGGGCCCGTTCGTCGTCATAGGACTGGTGCGCCAGAAGGTCGCCGATGTCGAAGAAGCCGGCGTCGCGACGCAGCTCGTCGTTGACGGACCCGACCTGCTGGGCGAGCGACCGCGGCAGCGGAGGCAGGTCGGGCAGGTCGGCGGTGTGCCACTGGAGGCGGTCCTCGATGGTCTGGCCGTCGTCGGCGAGGGTGTAGAGCAGCACGCGGTCGGCGCCGAGACCGGAGCCGAGCTTGGTCGTGACGCGCTGGAGCGCCTCGTGGACGTCGACGGCCGAGCGGACGGTGCGACCGACGTCGAGGACGAGCTCCTGCATCTCGAGCACGGCCGCCTGCTGGTCGACGAGCCGGGCATTGGCACGGGTGAGGTCGTTGAAGTTGCGCGCGAGCATGCGAACCTCGAAGGCGCCCTCCTCCTGGTTGGCCATCGTGATGACGTCCTCCTCCGCCTGGCGACGCACCACCTCCCGGAGTCGCGCGAGCGGGCGCCCGACGGCGCGGTCCATCCCGAAGCCGGCGGCGACGAGCACGAGCACCACCGCTGCGGCGACGGCGGTGATGACACCGGACGTGATGGTCGTGGCCTCGCGCGAGTCGATGCGGGCGGCGTCGCGCTGGGTCTGGATGCTCGAGCCCAGCGCCTCGTTGGTCGAGCGGAAGCGGGCGTAGGCCGCCGCCGGGCCGGCCCGCTCCGCTGCCGTCGCGACCTTGCCGGCCGAGAGTCCCCGCAGGGACTGGCGGACCGCGACGAACCAGTCGTCGACAGCCGCCCGCTCCGCGGAGACGAGACGCGAGTAGCGCGCGTGGTCGGCGCTCGAGAGCTCGTCGCTGCGCGTGGTCGCCGCGAGGTGGTCCAGCTCCGCGTCGACAGCCGGCTGGACCGTCAGCGGGTCGAGTACGGAGGGGATGCCCCCGGCCTTCTGCTGCCACGCCCCCTCGGCTCGGGTCATGTCGAGCAGGATGGCGACATTGGACTCCCGCGCGGGTCCGAGCGCGAGGGTGAGCGCACGGACCGCCGTGCCCTGCGAGCGGATCGTCGCGACGGAGATGATCGCGCCGACCGGCACGAGGATGACGAGGATGGCGACGAGCCGGCGGATGTGGCTGCCGACCGAGCGCCTCGAGACCGCGGGCAGCACGCTCGTCACGCCGGGTCCTCGTCGAAGCCCGTGCGGGTCATGACGCCCCAGACGTGCTTCTTACCGCGCAGGCTCGACCACCATCCCTCGAGTCGCCACCACACCGTGGCCTGTCGGTAGCCGATGTTCTCCAGGACGGAGGCGGCGACGGTCTGCCAGACGGCACGCCACCGGTCGTGCTTGTGGAAGGCCCACTCGTCGACGACCATCGCCGAGAGGGTCACGAGCACGGCATACCCGTAGGCGAGCACGAGGAAGAGGATCGCGAAGGGGACGTTGACGACGCCGAGGAGCAGGGCGAGCGGCACGACGAGGATGCCGAACAGCTCGAGCAGCGGCGCGATGAGCTCGAAGAGCCAGTAGTAGGGCAGCGCCAGCCAACCGATGCGGCCGTACTTCGGGCGGAAGAGCATCGAGCGGTAGGCCCACAGGGTCTCCCAGAGGCCTCGGTGCCAGCGGCGCCGCTGGTTGCGCAGCACCTTGGCCGTCACCGGCACCTCGGTCCACGACACCGGCTCGGGCACGAACTCGATGCGGTAGTCGCGGCCCTCGTCGCGCAGCTTCTTGTGGATGCGCATCACGAGCTCGAAGTCCTCGCCGATGCTGTCGGGGTCGAGGCCGCCCACCTCGACGACGACGTCGCGGCGGAAGAGCCCGAACGCCCCGCTGATGAGGATGAGGCCGCCGAGGCGCGACCATCCGGCGCGGCCCAGCAGGAAGGCCCGGAGGTACTCGACGAGCTGAATGCGCGGGAGCCAGGTCTGCGGCATCTCCACCCGCACGATGCGCCCCGAGACGACGCGGCTGCCGTTGACCGGGCGGATCGCTCCGCCGGTGGCGACCATGCGGGTCGGGTCGTCGGCGAAGGGGCGGGTCACGTGCAGCAGACCGTCGGGCTCGAGGATGGAGTCGCCGTCGATCATCGCGACGAGCGGCTCGCTCGCGGCGTTGATGGCGACGTTGATGGCCTCGGACCGACCGGAGTTCTCCTTGCGGACCACGACGAGCCGGGTGCGGCCGTCGCGCGGGACGTGGATGCCGAGGACCTGCGCGCGGATCGGGATCTCGTGCGGAAGCTCCCGGGGCACCTGGACGAGGTCGAAGGCCTCCTCGAGCCGGGCGAAGGTCTCGTCGCTGCTGCCGTCGTCGACGACGACGACCTCGTGCCGCGGGTAGCGCAGCGTCAGGAACGACTTGACCGCCATGACGATGCCGGCCTCCTCGTTGTAGGCCGGGACCAGCAGCGACACACCGGGGGCGAGGCCGGCACCCTGCCAGGCCACCGCCGTGGCCCGCCTGCGCTGTTGTGCCCGGAACTCGAGGTAGGCCAGCACGATGAGCACCAGGAGCGAGGTGTTGATGAGGACGAAGTAGATGATGATCGGCACCGCGGTGACGTCCATGCTCCACACGACGAAGGACCGCAGGCCCGACGTGATGCCCTCCCAGCTCATGCGGAGGCTCCCTGGAGGCTCGCGAGCAGGCGTGCGGTGCGCACGGCGGGGTCGTCGGCGTGGCCGACGAGGGCGTCGCTGCCGTCCGGGCCCAAGGAGAGCAGCGCGGTCGCAGCGAGCTCGGCCAGCCGCGGGTCGAAGTCCTCGAGGAGCGCGGCCAGCGCCGGGACGGCTCCGGTCTCGCCGAGCTCACCGAGRGCGACGACGCAGGCGCGGCGCAGGGCCAGCGGCTCGGACTCGGCGGTGTGGCGCACGAGGATGTCGACGTCCTCGCCGCGCCCGAGCCGGCCGATGGCCGTGGCACTCGTCTCGCGGACGGTGAGGTCGGGGTCACCAGCGAGCAGCCGGCGCAGCTCGGGCAGGCCCTGGGTGAAGCTGCGCTCGCCGCTGAGGTGGGCGGCGACCATGCGGGTGCGGGCGTTGTCGTGAGCCAGGCCCTCGCGCAGCACCTCCGAGATACCGACACCCATCGACTGCAGCGCCTCGGCGGCCGTGGCTGCGGGCAGTCCTCGCTCGGGCGCACCGATCGCCGCCAGAACCGGCCCGGCGGCCGCGGGGTCACCGATGAGGCCGAGGGCGTATGCCGCGCTGTTGCGGACCTCCACCGCCTCGTCCCCCAGCGCCTCTACGAGGAGCGGGACGGCGTGCTCGGCGCGAGCGAGGCCGAGCAGCTGGGCAGCGCGCGCCCGCTTCACCGTGGACCGGCTCGTCATCTCGGCCGCCGCCCCCTCGACGGCGCCGTGCTCCTCGAGCACCTGGACGAGCTGGTCGGCGGGCACGCCACGGATCTTGCTGAGCATGCCCACGATGTTGCGGTCGAGCACGTCGCGAGCCGCGCCGGTCGCCCCCCGCAGCTCGTCGGCGGCAGAGCCGTCGTCGTCCTCGCCCGAGGCCACCGTGATCAACGGCGTTCGAAGCGGCGAGAGCAGCATGGCGTCGCGCTGGAGGCGCGTGTGCCGCCTCGCCCGGACGGCGACGACCAGTAGGAGGAGCAGCAGGCAGGCGCCGAGGACGACGACCGTGGCGCCGACCAGAAGCGTCGCCCCGATGATCACGAGACCCCGGCGCTCATCGCGCCCTGGCGAGCATGCCATTGACGCGGTGCAGCAGCTCCCTGGGGCTGAACGGCTTGATGACGTAGTCGTCCGCGCCGACGGCGAAACCGGTGTCGACGTCGGAGTCCCGCGACTTCGCACTGAGGAGCAGGACGGGCACCGCCCCGAAATCGCTCTCGCGGATCTTGCGCAGGACGTCGATGCCCGAGAGCCCGGGCATCATGACGTCCAGCACCGCCAGCTGGGGCGGGCTGGCCTCGAAGGCTTCCCAGGCACTGACGCCGTCCGGGACGGCCTCGACGGCATACCCCGCCTGGGTCAGCTTGAACTCGACGAGGTCTCGGATGTCTGCGTCATCGTCAGCCACGAGAATTCGGACGGGGCTGGCATCAGGGCCGCCGGCAGGCGCAGACATGGCACTCCATGGTGACGATCGGGTGGTCGCCCCATTTTATGGACATTTGCCCGCAATGCGGTCCGAAACGCCGAAAGGGGCGGCGCGATCTGGCGCCACCCCCTCCCGAGCGATCCGTCAGGACTCGTCGCCGAGCCTGGACCCGCTCGTGGCCTGGACCTGGGTCAGGAACTCGTAGTTGGTCCGCGTCTTCTTGAGCCGGTCGATGAGCAGCTCGATCGCCTGCTGCGCGTCGAGGCCGCCCAGGACCCGACGCAGCTTCCACATGATCTTCAGCTCCTCGCTCGCGAGCAGGATCTCCTCGCGGCGCGTCCCGGAGCTGTTGATGTCGACGGCCGGGAAGATCCGGCGGTTGGCCAGGTCGCGGCTGAGGCGAAGCTCCATGTTGCCGGTGCCCTTGAACTCCTCGAAGATCACCTCGTCCATCTTCGACCCGGTCTCGACGAGAGCCGTCGCGAGGATGGTGAGCGAGCCACCGTTCTCGATGTTGCGCGCCGCCCCGAAGAACTTCTTCGGCGGGTAGAGCGCTGCCGAATCGACCCCACCGGAGAGGATGCGCCCGCTCGCCGGGGCTGCGAGGTTGTAGGCGCGACCGAGCTTGGTGATCGAGTCGAGGAGCACGACGACGTCGTGACCGAGCTCGACGAGGCGCTTGGCACGCTCGATGGCGAGCTCCGCGACCGTCGTGTGGTCCTCGGCCGGCCGGTCGAAGGTCGAGGAGATGACCTCGCCCTTGACTGCTCGCTGCATGTCGGTGACCTCTTCGGGACGCTCGTCGACGAGGACGACCATGAGATGGCACTCGGGGTTGTTCGTCGTGATCGCGTTGGCGAGGGTCTGCATGATCATCGTCTTGCCCGCCTTGGCCGGGGCCACGATGAGGCCGCGCTGGCCCTTGCCGATGGGGGCCACGAGGTCGATGATCCGCGTCGTGAGCACGTGCGGCTCGGTCTCGAGCCGCAGTCGCTCCTGCGGGTAGAGCGGGGTCAGCTTGCCGAACTCGACTCGCTTGACGGCCTCCTCGGACGTCTGACCGTTCACCGTGTCCAGGCGCACGAGCGCGTTGAACTTCTGTCGGCCCACGCTTCCCGAGGGCTGCTCGCCCTCGCGCAGCGCCTTGACGGCACCGGTCACGGCGTCGCCCTTGCGCAGGCCGTTCTTCTTGACGATCCCGAGCGGCACGTAGACGTCGTTGGGGCCGGGCAGGTAGCCCGACGTGCGGACGAACGCGTAGTTGTCGAGGACGTCGAGGATGCCACCCACGGGAACGAGGACGTCGTCGTCGCCGACCTGCAGCTCCGAGTCGTTCCAGTCCTGGCCACCCTCGCGGCCGCGGCCGCGCTTGCGATCCCGGCTGCGCTGGCGGTTGCGGCTGCGTCGGCTGCCACCGTCGTCGTCGTACGAGGACTGCTGCCCACGACCGTGGTCCTGCTGCTGGTCCTGCTGCCGGTCCTGCTGCCGGTCCTGCTGCCGGTCCTGCTGCCGGTCCTGCTGCCGGTCCTGCTGCCGGTCCTGCTGGCGCGACTGCTGACGGTCGTTCTGCCGGTCGTTCTGCCGGGCGTTGCGACCGCCCTGCTGGCGGTCACCCTGCTGACGCTCGGAGCCCTGCTCGCGGTCGCCCTGCTCGCGTCCGGTCTGCTGGCCACGGTCACGCTGTCGCCCGGCGCGGTCGTCCGTGTCGGAGCCCGCCTCCTCGGCCGCTTCGGCACGCTCGGCGCGCTCGGTCGAGGGCGCGTTCTGCGCGTCGGCACGCGCCGCCCGCGTCTCACGCGATCCCCGGGGGGCGCGCTCGGAC
>NZ_JBFULD010000196.1:0-7993 GCF_056400505.1 Terrabacter sp. P5_B1 | reverse complement strand
CGTCCGAGCCGAGCTCGGCGCGGCCGCGGTGCTCTCGGGCATCTCGTCGCGCACCTGGGTGTCCGAGCGTGGCCGGTTCCGTGCCGATGACGCCGCGTCGCTCATGATCACCGGCGTCGGTCCCTACCAGGTGTGCACGTCTCTCGTGATCGTCGAGAACACCCACAACTTCGGCGGCGGCACGGTGCAGTCCCTCGACGAGATCCGTCGCGCGCGCGAGGTGACCCGAGAGCGCGGCGTCGCGATGCACCTCGACGGGGCGCGACTCTTCAACGCCCACATCGCCTCCGGCGTGCCGGTCAGCGACTACGGCCGGGAGTTCGACACCGTCTCGATCTGCCTCAGCAAAGGCCTCGGCGCCCCGGTCGGGAGCGTCCTCGTCGGCTCGGCCGAGGCCATGGCGGAGTCGCGGATCTGGCGCAAGCGCTTCGGCGGCGGCATGCGCCAGGCCGGGATCCTCGCTGCCGCAGGCCTTTTCGCGCTCGACCACAACGTCGACCGTCTCGCCGACGACCACGCCCGTGCCCGGCGCGCGGCTCAGGCGATGGCCGAGGCGGCTCCCGGCTCCGTCGATCTCGCGACGGTCGAGACCAACATCGTCATCGTCGACGTGGCCGCGGTGGGTTGGACCGCCGCAGCCTTCGTCGACGCCGCCCTCGCCGCCGGGGTGAGGACGTATGCCGTGGGGCCCGGGGCGGTGCGCCTCGTCTGGCACCTCGACGTCGACGACGCCGGCACCGACGTCGCGATCGACGTCCTCACCGCGCTCCTGCGTTCGGCCCCCGCCGCCTGAACACCCCACCCGGCTCCGCCGGGGTGGAGTTGGTGCGTGGTGGGGGGCGGTCCGGGGTGTGCAAACTCCGCCGGGGTGGAGTTTGCGAGGCGGTGGGGGGCTGTCCGGGCCGTGCGAACTCCGCCGGGGTGGAGTTCGCACGGTGGGGTCGCGGCAAGGGGCGCCCAGGCTGGGTCAGACCTCGTGGTGGAGGGCCTCGGCGGGCAGCTCGCCCGGGCGCCTACGTGCCAGGAGCTCGACGGCAAACATCGCGATGAGCACGAGGGCTCCACCGACGATCATGCGCAGGGTCGCGGTCTCGTCACCGAGCGTCACGGCGAAGAGCGCGGCGAAGACCGGTTCGACCGTCATGATGATCGCGGCCCGGGTGGCCGGCATGTGCGCCTGCGCCCATGTCTGCACCCACAGGGCGAGGATGCTCGCGAAGACCACCATGTAGAGCACCGTGCCCCACTCCGCAGGGGTGCTCGGCAGGACGACACCGCCGGGGAGTGCCCCGACGGTGCAGAGCGCCGCGATGACGAGCATCTGCACGACGGACAGGCCGGTCGCGATCTCGGAGGCGCTGTGACGGCCCAGTCCCACGATGTGCAGCGCGTAGAGCGCAGCCGCCAGGAGGGTGATCGCCTCGCCCACCCCGACCGACAGGCCGTTGAGGGACAGGAGCGCGAGACCACCGGTCGCGAGTCCCACTGCGGCCCAGGTGGATCCAGGCACGCGCTCGCGCAGGAGCACGGCGGTGAAGACCGGGGTGAGCACGACGTAGGTGCCGGTGACGAAGCCCGACACGGAGGCTGGTGTGGTGGCGAGCCCCTGGGTCTGGAAGATCTGAGCGAGTCCGTAGAGAGCCCCCAAACCCATGCCGACGAGGACCTGCCGACGACTGAGCGCGCGCACCGGTCGCCAGAAGACGATGAGCATGATGACGGCCGAGAGGGTGAAGCGGACCGCGAGGAAGTCGACCGGTGGCACGGTCTGGACGAGGTCGCGGATGAGGAAGAACGTCGAGCCCCAGACCGCGGTCAGGGCGACGAGCAGCAGCGTGGCGAGGCGCGTGCGCGCCGAGGGTGTCACGAGGCCGGCTCAGACGATGGTCAGGATGATCGTGCTGCCCTTGGGCGCGGACTGGCCGCCCTTGACGCTCTGGCTCTGGACGAGGTCGAGAACGGCTCCGAGCAGCCCCGTCTCCTTCTTGACCGTGAAGCCGAGGTCGGTCAGCGTCTTCTCCGCGTCTTCGGACGAGCGCGCGACGACGTTGGGCACCTGCACCATGACCGGTCCCTTGGACACGACGACCTTGACGGCGTCGCCCCGGTGCAGCGTGCCGCTCTCGGGTGACTGCGAGACGACCTGCCCGGCGGGGACGGTGTCGCTGTTGACGTCCTGGCCGCGCTGGACCGTGAGGCCGGCGTTGGTGATGGTCGCCGAGGCCGCTTCGAACGCCGTGCGCGTGACGGTGGGCACCTGGATCGGCTCTCGTCCCTTGGACACGACCACGGACACGGCGCTGGCGCGCTTGACCGACGCGTTCGGGGCGGGGTCCTGGGAGACGACCGCCCCTGCGGGCACCGTCTCGCTCCAGGCCTGCGACTGCTTCCCGAGCCGGAGCGTCAGTGGGGACAGCGACGAGCCCAGGTCGGCGGCCTTGAACCCGACGAGGTTGGGGACGGCATACCGTTCCTTGCCCTTGGAGACCACGAGGCGCACGGTCGAGCGTTTGCCGAGCTCGCTGCCCGCGGTCGGCTCCACGCGCAGGACGACGCCCTTGGCCTTGACCTCGGAGAACTCGCCGGCGGTCTCGACCGAGAGGGAGGCCTGTCGCATCGCGCCTTCGGCCTGCGAGATCTGCTGACCGACGACCGCCGGCACGACGGTCAAGCCGCCGGGGCCGGCCGTGAACCACCAGCCGCCGAACGAGGCACCCGCAACGATGAGGGCGGCCGCGATCCAGAGGGGCCAGCGCCGTCGGGCACCCGGGCGTTGGTGTCGGTCGATCGGCATGGCTGCGGTGTGCTCGACGACGTGGCCGCCCTCGTGCACGGACAGACCAGCGAGGGCGGACGGACCGAGCTCGTTGGGGCGCGTGCGGTGCGGTTCCGGGCGGGCACCGGCCGCTCCGGAGCGGGATGGACGGTCGGCACGGGGCAGCCGCGTCGTGGCGGAGGTGGGCGCCAGGGTCGAGGTGCTGTCAGCCTCGGGCGCGAGGGCGGCGCCGCGGTGGTCGAGCTCGGCCGCGGACAGGCTGCGCCGGACCTCGCGCAGGGCGGTGACGAAGGCCGTCGCCGACTCGAAGCGGTCGTCCGGTTCGACGGCCGTGGCGCGTGCCACGAGGTCGTCGAGCGCAGCCGGTATCTCGGGCACCAGCGTCGACGGGGCGACGACCCCGCCGTGGACGTGGTTGTACGCGATCTGGATGGGGGTGGCGCCGGTGACGGCCTTGCGCCCGGTGAGCATCTCGAAGAGGAGCAGGCCCGCGGCATACACGTCGCTGCGGGTGTCGGCGACGCCACGCTCGACCTGCTCGGGGGAGAGGTAGGAGACGGTGCCGAGCAGGACGCCCGTCTGGCTCGTCGTGGCCTGGTTGGTGATGGCGCGGGCCAGCCCGAAGTCGGCGACCTTGACCTCGCCGTCCCGGCGCACGATGACGTTCTCGGGCTTGACGTCGCGGTGGATCATGCCAGCCGCATGGGCGGCCCGCAGTGCCAGCAGGATGGGCTCGAGGATGGCGAGCGACTCGCGGGCAGTCAGCGGCGCCTCCTCGTGGATGACGTCGCGCAGGGTCTTGCCCTCGATGAGCTCCATCGCGAGGAAGACCTCGCCGCTGTCCTCCCCCTGGTCGAAGACGGCCACGACGTTGGGGTGGTTGAGGCGTGCGGCGGACCGGGCCTCGGCGCGGAACCGCTCGACGAAGACGGCGTCGGTGGCCAGCCCCGGCCGCATGATCTTCAGGGCCACCTCCCGGTCGAGGCGCCCGTCCAGCGCCACGTAGACGGAGGCCATGCCTCCGTCAGCGAGGTGGGAGAGGATGCGGTACCTGCCGTCGATCACCCGACCGACGAGGGCGTCCGCCACGCTGGACGTCACGGAGGGCAGTTTACGGGCAGACGCAGCGCTTCCTGTGCAGGCCAGCCGCAGCGGGCCTGCACAGGAGCCTCGGCCCCGGCTGCTCAGAGGCGGTCGTAGATGGCGAGCACGTTGGCGACGTAGCTCTTCGTGTCGTCGTACAGGCCCTTGGTGCGGACCGAGTAGATGCCCTGGTAGTAGCCGGCGATGGCCTGCTCGCGTGAGTCGGCGCTGGCTTGGAGGGCTCGGATGATCAGGACGCCGCCCGTGATGTTGTCCTGCGTGTCGTAGCGGTCGAGCGAGCGACCCGCGAGCTCGGAGGCCCACGTCTGGGCCACGGGCATGAGCTGCATGACGCCGACGGCGTCAGTGGAGGACACGGCACGCTGGTACCAGCTGGACTCGAGCCACGCGATGGCGAGCGCCAGCTTGGGATCCACGCCGTGGCGGGTCGCCGTCGCACGAACCATGGCCGTGGTCTCGGTGCGGCTGGGCACGTCCCTCGCGGCGAGCTTGGCCTTGCTCTCGGCCACGGCCTGGGCGGTCTTGTTGGGGTACTGGTAGCCCGAGGGGGGAGCCTGGGTGGGTGCCGGCGTGCTCGCAGATCCCGCATCGGGGACAATGATCTTCTGCCCCGGATAGATGATGGAGGAGCTCTTCAGCTTGTTGGCCGCGAGCAGCTTCGTCAGGGAGACCCCGTGGCGCTGCGCGATACCACCCATCGTGTCGTTGGCACGCACGACGTAGGTGGTGCTCCTCGCCGAAGGCTTCGACGGGCTGCTTGGTGTCGCCCCAACCTTCGCCGGGGCGGGTGTGGGAGACGTCTGTCGGCCGGAGGGCGTGCGAAGCGGGACGAGCAGCTTCTGCCCGGGGTGGATCACGGCGCCCCCGCGACTGAGGCGGTTCTTGTCGACAATCGTTTGGATCGTCGTGCGGTGGGCGATGGCGAGACCCCAGAGCGTGTCACCCGGGCGAACCGTGACGGTTTCCCACGGGGTAGCGGCGACGGGGGCCACTGCGATGTGTGCGGGCAGCGCGGCGATGTCGGCGAAGGGCATGAGGGTGGAGTCCTTTCCTGAAGCCCGAACTGAGTGATTGAGGCGTGGAGGGGCGGTCGGAAGGGGCGTCGAGTCGGCGATGGTCTGGGTTCCACGGGAGCGGCGGGCCGCTCCGACGTGGAATGTGACGCTTGTGAGTCAAGTGGCGTGTGTGACGATAGCGCATGGTTTAAGCGCTAAAGTGTAAATACATCAATGTAATTCGTCGTCCCGCAGTTCGTGCGTCGGCCGCCCTGCGAGGCGATTGCTCGAGGGATGTTCGAGGCGAGGTTCGCGGGGTGCGCGATCCGGGCGCGGACGGTGGCAGACTCTTGCACCGTGAGCGAGACCCCTGCACCGCAGCCCGACGAGTCCTCCACCCGCGACCTCGAGTCCCTCGTCGGCGAGTGGCTGACCGTGCCCGACGTCGCTGAGCGACTCGGCGTGCCGCTGTCGCGCGTGCGCCAGCTGATCGCGGACCGCGAGGTCCTCGCGGCACGCATCGGCGACCGCCGCGTCGTGGCCATCCCTGCCAAGTTCTTCGGCGAGACCGGCCCCCGCCCCGAGCTCCGCGGCACCATCACCGTCCTCGCCGACGGCGGCATGAACGACGACGAGATCATCGAGTGGCTGCACACCCCCGACGAGACGCTCCCCGTCGAGGGTGCGCCCATCGACGCGATGCTGGCCGGWCACAAGACCGAGATCCGGCGCCGCGCGCAGGAGCTCGCCTTCTGAGACCTCGGCGCTGCCCCCTCGGGGTGACCCGGCCGGGAGCCGATGGCGTATGCCGTGTGGCGCGGTCCCGGGGCGAGCGCCGGAATCGGGCGTCGGGACCGCCGGGCCGTCGGGATCTGAGCTCAGGACCGCCGGGCCGTCGAGACCGCGACGAGGGCCTCGAGCACGTCGAGGGCCGGCGCGTCGTAGGAGCCGGTCTCACGGGCCCGGTCGACGGCACGGCACGCGTCGTCGGCCAGGGCCGTGATGAGGTCCTCGACCCGGTCGACGGCTCCCGTGTCGACGAGGACCCGGCGGATCGCCTCGACGCCCTCGAGCTCGAGGTCGTCTCGGCCGAGGAGGCTCTCGACGATCTCGCGCTGGGAGTCCGAAGCCGCGTCGAGGGCGTGCGCGACGAGAACCGTGCGCTTGCCCTCACGCAGGTCGTCGCCAGCCGGCTTGCCGGTGGCCTCGGGGTCGCCGAAGACGCCCAGCAGGTCGTCACGCAGCTGGAACGCCTCGCCCAGGGCCAAGCCGTAGTCGGACAGGGGTGCGAGGGCGCCGTCCGGTGCGCCGCCGACGAGCGCACCGATGAGCAGAGGGTGCTCGATCGTGTACTTCGCGCTCTTGAAACGGATCACCTGCCGGGCCGAGGCGACCCGGGCCTCGAGGTCGAGGCCGTCCCAGCCCCGGGCCGACTCGAGCAGGTCGAGGAACTGGCCGCCCATCAGCTGTGTGCGCATCGTGTCGAAGAGCTGACGTCCGCGGGCCAGCTCCTCGCCGGGCAGGCCGCACGTCGCATACATCTCGTCGCACCAGGTGAGGCACAGGTCGCCGGCCAGGATCGCGGTGCCCTCGCCGAACCGGTCGGGGTCACCCGCCCAGCCGCGCTGCTGGTGCAGCGCGGCGACGGCACGGTGCGCGGACGGCATACCCCGCCTGGTGTCGCTGCGGTCCATGACGTCGTCGTGGAGCAGCGCGGCGCCCTGGAAGAACTCCATGCTCGCGGCGAGGCGGACGAGCGCGTCGGAGTCGGCACCGCCGGCGGCGCGGTAGCCCCAGTAGAGGAACCCGGCGCGCAGGCCCTTGCCGCCGGTCAGCAGGCCGGACACGGCCGACACGAGCGGGGCCGTCTCGTCACCGATCGCGGCGAGCGACTGCGTGGCCCCGGCGATCTGCCCGTCGATCGCGTGCTGCACCCGACGGCGCAGCACGTCGAGGTCGGTGGGGGTCTGCACGGGGTCCTCCATCGAGTCGCGGAAATGGTGGCCAGCCTACGCGGCGGCCCGGTCCCACCGTGAACAGCCCGCGCATCGTGGACGTGCTCGGCCTAGGGTGTGCGGCATGGCACACGGCACGGCATCCTCGATGGCGCGGGCGGAGCGGTTCACGCGATCCATCCCGGCGATGATCGAGGCCGACACCCCGACGTTCAGCTTCGAGTTCTTCCCGCCCAAGGACGACGCGTCCGAGTCGCAGCTGTGGGACGCCATCCGCCGTCTCGAGAAGGTCTCGCCGAGCTTCGTCTCGATCACCTACGGCGCCGGGGGCGGTACCCGCGACCGGACGGTGCGCCTCACCCAGCGCGTCCTCGAGGCGACCTCGCTGACGCCCATGGCGCACCTGACGTGCGTCGGCCACTCGGTGACCGAGCTGCGCAGCATCGTGGGGTCGTATGCCGCTGCCGGGGTCCGCAACATCCTGGCCTTGCGCGGTGACCCGCAGGGCGGGCTCGGCCAGCCCTGGGTCGCCCACCCGGAGGGCCTCGACCACGCCGACGAGCTCGTCGCACTGGTCCGCGGCCTCGGCGACTTCACGGTCGGCGTCGCGGCCTTCCCCGACGGTCACCCGGAGTCGGGCGACGTCAGCGAGGACGCCGAGACCCTCATCCGCAAGGAACGGGCCGGCGCGGAGTTCGCGATCACCCAGATGGTCTTCGACGTCGACAACTACCTCCGGCTGCGCGACGAGCTCGCACGACGCGGGTCCCGGCTGCCCGTCGTCCCGGCGATCATGCCGATCACCAACGCGCGCCAGGTGGTGCGCATGGCGCAGCTCGCGGGCCAGCCGATGCCGGCCGCGGTCACCGACCGCCTCGAGCGCCACGGGGACGACGCCGCGGGCGTGCGCGCCGAGGGCATGGCCATCGCGACCGAGTCGTCACGCCGGCTGCTCGACGAGGGAGCACCCGGCATCCACTTCATCACGATGAACCGCTCGTCGGCGACGCTCGAGGTCTTCGGCAACCTCTGAGGCGCCGAGGGCCGAGCGCTGACGCCGAGGACGCGCCGAGGTGGCCTCGGGGGCCTCGAGCTCGACGTGTGAGCGGCACCGCCCGCGGGGCCACCGGGAAGGAGGGCGGGTCAGGTCTGCTGGTCGAAGG
>NZ_JBFULD010000195.1:0-8008 GCF_056400505.1 Terrabacter sp. P5_B1 | reverse complement strand
GGCCGAGCGCCGGCGCGACCGTGGTGCCCGGGGCGGCAGCTGCCGCCCCGGTGAGGTCGACGTAGACGTGGTAGCCGGCCGAGAGGAGCAGCGGAACCAGTCGCGCGGGTGCGGCGTCGTCGAGCGAGGACAGCACGGTTCCGGGTCCGGGCGGCTGCACGTCGACGAAGGCCGCCCGGACGGTCAGGTCCGGACGCCGCGCCGCCACGGCGGCGACGAGCTTTCCGATCGCTGACCGGCCGGCAGCCGAGGACGTGCCATGGGCCACCGCCACGAGCACGGGTGCTGGGCTGGTCATGGCCTCACTCTGTCAGGTCGGCACCGCGGGGTGACGGGCTGCGCGTCGCGGCGGAAGGCGCCCGCGCGAACGCACGACACGCACACGCTCGGGTGAGCAGCTCGTTACCAGGACATCGCCGGACGGAAACGCGGACGAAACACGCCCTTCCTAACCTTGGACCCGACGTGGAACGCGAGCTGCGACGGGAGGCCGCCGTGCTGATCGAGACCGACCTCACGGGCCTGCCCGTGCTCGTCGTGGGTCCGCCGGATCTGACGACCGCGGCGGTGCACCGCTACCGGCGGGCAGGCGCCGTCGTGTCGGTCGCCGCATCGCCCGGTGACGTGACGACACAGGCCTGCGAGCGGGCCCGGTTGGCGGTCCTCGTCGGACCGGCATCCACCTGGTCCGGGACTCGTGCGGCCCTCGCGGGGCRCTGCCCCGTCGTGACCGAACCGGCGCGGGAGGCGCCCCGTGGCCGGGTCGTCCTTGTGGGGGCGGGTCCCGGAGGGATCGAGCTGATGACGCTCGCCGGGATGCGCGCGCTCGCCGCCGCCGACGTCGTGCTGACCGACCGCCTCGCCGAGGTGGGAGACCTCGCCGACCTCGTGCCCGGGGCCGAGATCATCGACGTCGGCAAGCGGCCGGGGCGCCACGCCGTGCCCCAGGGCGAGATCGAGCGCATCATGGTCGAGCACGCGCTCGCCGGGCTCACCGTCGTGCGGCTCAAGGGCGGGGACCCCTACGTCTTCGGCCGGGGCGGTGAGGAGGTCGCCGCGGCCGTCGTGGCCGGGCTGCCCGTCACGGTCGTCCCCGGGGTCTCGTCGGCCGTCGGCGTGCCGGGCAGTGCCGGCATCCCCCTGACGCACCGGGGTGTCAGCCACGCCTTCACGGTTGTCTCGGGTCACGTGCCGTTGGAACCGCACCAGGCGACGGCGCTCGCGGATCTCGGCGGCACCGTCGTCTTCCTCATGGGGATGCACAACCTCGTGCCGCTGACGACGGCCCTGACGCGCGCCGGTCTCGCCGACGACACCCCTGCCGCGGTCGTGGAGCGCGGGTTCTCCCCGGACCAGCGCAGCATCGTCGGGACGCTCGCCACGCTGCCTGACCTCGCGGCACGGGCCGGCGCCTCCTCACCGTCGGTCATCATCGTCGGGGAGGTGGTCCGGCAGTCGGCCGTGTGGGACCGCCGTGTCGGGGCCGCCTCGGCCGCCGGGCTCCCCGTGGACGTCACCTCGTGAGCGAGCCGAGCACCCCGCCGGCCTCGGCGACGCGACACGGCCACCCGCATACGGCGTGGTCGGCGGACCTGACGGGACCCGACCGCGATGCCGCACGACTCGAGTCGACGGGACCGCTGCTCGAGGGCTTCCGGATCGCCGTGACGTCCGACCGTCGCTCCGCCGACCTCATCGACGCTTTCGTCCGCCGTGGGGCCGAGGTGCTCCACGCGCCCGCCGTCCGCATCGCCCCCGTCGAGGAGGACGAGATCCTCATCGGCGACACGCGCGCGATCATCGGGGCCCGCCCCGACGTCGTCATCGTCACGACCGCCTACGGCTTCCGGCGGTGGATCGAGGCCGCCGATGCTGCGGGCCTCGGTGAGGACCTCGCCCGAACGCTCGACCGTGCGCGCATCATCGTGCGTGGGCCCAAGGCGCGCGGGGCGGTCCGGGCGGCGGGTCACGACGACGACGGCATCGCCGACGACGAGCGCACGGCGTCGACGGTCAAGCTGGCCCTCGAGGGTGGTGTGGCCGGCCGGCGAGTCGCCGTCCAGCTGCACGGGCACGAGGACGTCGAGCAGCTCGGGCGGCTGCGATCTGCCGGGGCCTCGGTGCTGACCGTCGCGCCGTACCGGTGGGTGCGCCCGACGGACGAGAGCCGTCTGGGACGTCTCGTCGCCGCGGTCGCAGCCCGCGAGGTCGACGTCGTCACGTTCACGTCGGCCCCGGCCGTCGACGGACTCGTCTCTGCCGCAGCGCAGCTCGGTATGGACGGGGTGCTCGTCGAGGCCCTGCGGTGCGGCGTCACAGCGGCTGCGGTCGGACCGGTGACGGCGGCGCCGCTCCTCGACCTGGGTGTGACGCCCATCGTCCCGGACCGCTTCCGGATGGGCGCACTCGTCCGCACCGTCGTCGAGCACCTCACGCTCAACGGGGTCGCAGAGGTGCAGACCGCCCTGGGCCTGCTCGTCGTGCACGGCCGCGTCGTGAGGTTCGCCGGGGAGACGGTGACCCTGGCGCGCGGGCCGCGGGCGATGCTGGCGGCGCTGTTGTCCGAGCCGGGTGCCGTGCTGAGCCGTGAACGACTGCTCGACGAGCTGCCGGACGCCGAGAACGAGCACGCCCTCGACATGGCTGTCAGCCGGTTGCGCTCGGCGCTGCCCGACCGGCACCTCGTGCAGACGGTCGTGCGCCGCGGCTACCGCCTCAACGTGTAGCCGCAGCCTCGGCGTCGCCGACGATCGCGGGCGCGTGGTCGGCGATCCAGTCCATCAGGGGCACCATGCGCTCGGCCAGCTCGCCACCGCTCGCGGTGAGGGAGTACTCGACGTGCGGCGGGACGACCGGCCTCGCGTCGCGGTGGACGAGCCCGTCGGCCTCGAGCATGCGCAGTGTCTGGGCAAGCATCTTCTCGCTGACGCCCTCGGCGCGGCGACGCAGCTCGCTCCACCGGAGCGGTTCGCCCTCGGCCAGGGCGAGGATGACGAGCGTGCCCCACTTGCTCGTCACGTGGTCGAGGACGACGCGGCTGGGACAGTCGGAGGAGAAGATGCCGTCGGGGAAGTGCCGACGCAGGGTGGGACTAACTGTCATGTCAGTACCTTACTTCAAAGTGGGTACTAACTTCTGGGAAGTATGTTGACGAGGAGGCCGTTGGGAGGGATGTCAGTCCCACCCGAAAGGAACGTCATGACCCTTCTCGTCACCGGTGCCAGCGGCCACCTCGGCCGTCTCGTCGTCGAGGCCCTCCTCGAGCGCGGCACGCCGGCCGCCCAGGTCGTCGCCATCGCCCGCACGCCCGAGTCGATCTCGGACCTCGCCGACCGCGGCGTCCAGGTGCGCCGCGCGGACTACACCGAACCGGCGTCGCTCGATGCAGCATTCGCCGGCGTGGACCGGCTCCTGCTCGTCTCCGGCAGCGAGGTCGGCCAGCGGGTCACCCAGCACGCCAACGTGATCGATGCGGCGAAGCGTGCCGGCGTCGGGTTCGTCGCCTACACGAGCATCACGCGCGCCGACACCTCCGACCTGACCCTCGCCGCCGAGCACCGCGCGACCGAGGAGCTGCTCGCCGCCTCCGGAGTGCCGCACGCCCTCCTGCGCAACTCCTGGTACCTCGAGAACTACATCGGCCAGCTGCCCACGTTCCTCGAGCACGGAGCCGTCCTCGGTGGCGCCGGTGAGGGGCGCGTCAGTGCCGCGACGCGCGCCGACTATGCCGACGCCACCGCCGTCGTGCTCGCGGACCAGGACGGCCACGGTCACGAGGGCGCCGTCTACGAGCTCGGTGGCGACCACGCGTTCACGCTCGGTGAGCTCGCCGCGACGGTGGGTCGCGTCGCCGGTCGCGAGGTGGTCTACCGTGACCTGTCGGTCGCGGACCTCACGGCTGCGCTCGTCGCCGCGGGTCTGCCTGAGGGGTATGCCGGCGTGCTGGCCGACAGCGACCGCGGGATCGCCGAGGGTGCGCTGTTCACCGACACCGGCGACCTGTCGCGCCTCATCGGCCGACCCACGACGGACCTCGAGGCCGCCCTCCGCGACGCGCTCGTCACCACCGCCTGACCCACCCCGCTTCAACCGTCGAGAGGCCACGTGTGGCCGCTCCGCCCTGGTCGAGAGGCCAATCTCTGCCATCGGCACGACCGCAGAGATTGGCCTTTCGACGGGGAGGAAGCGGCCACACGTGGCCTKTCGACGGGGAGGAGGCGGCCATACGTGGCCCTTCGACGGTCAGGGGAGGGGGACGCCGATCCTCACGACGCCGTGCTGGACGCGGACGGCATACGTCGGCAGGGTGACGTCGGGGTCGTCGAGGGCGGCACCTGTGCGCAGCGAGAAGACCTGCTTGAGCAGCGGGGAGGCCACCGTCGGCTCACCGGCGCGGTCACCCGTGAGGCCGCGCGAGATGACCGCCGCGCCGGCGTAGGGGTCGAGGTTGTCGACGGCGTAGATCATCCCGGTGGTCAGCAGGAAGAGGGCGGCCTGCGCGCCACCGGGCAGGAGCACCGCCACGCCACGGCCCGGGACGAGCCGACCCACCGGGCAGGCGGCCACCCACTGCCGCATACCCGGAGCTGGCAGGATGCCTGGGCGGATGACGGTGCGTGAGGTGGTCGACACCGTGTCGACCGGCGTCATGGTGAGCGTTGTCATGGTGGGTTCCTCTGTGGCTCAGACGTTCTCGCGGATGGTGGGCAGGCCGAGCAGGACCGGCACCTTGCGGGGTCCGGACTCGTCGAAGGTGACGGTGGGGTCTGCCTCCTCGGGGGCGTTGACGAACGACACGAAACGCGCGCGCTTCTCGGGGTCGTCGAGCACCGCCTTCCACTCGTCCTGATAGCCCTCCACGTGACGGGCCATCGCGGCCTCGAGGTCGGCCGCGATGCCGAGGGAGTCGTCGCAGACGACGGCCTTGAGGTGGTCGAGACCGCCCTCGAGCGAGTCGAGCCACGGCGCCGTGCGCTGGAGCCGGTCGGCGGTGCGGACGTAGAACATGAGGAAGCGGTCGATGTAGCGCACGAGCGTGTCGTCGTCGAGGTCGCTCGCGAGCAGGCGCGCGTGGGCGGGTGTCTGGCCGCCGTTGCCGCAGACGTAGAGGTTCCAGCCCTTGTCGGTCGCGATGACGCCGACGTCCTTGCCGCGGGCCTCCGCGCACTCGCGGGCACACCCCGAGACGCCGAACTTGATCTTGTGCGGAGACCGGAGCCCGCGGTAGCGGTGCTCGAGGTCCACCGCCATGCCCACGGAGTCCTGCACGCCGTAGCGGCACCACGTCGACCCGACGCACGACTTCACGGTCCGCAGCGACTTGCCGTAGGCCTGCCCCGACTCCATGCCGACGTCGACGAGGCGCTGCCAGATCGCCGGGAGCTGCTCGACGCGAGCACCGAAGAGGTCGATGCGCTGGCCCCCGGTCACCTTGACGTAGAGGCCGAACTCCTTGGCGACCTGGCCGATCGTGATGAGCTGCTCGGCCGTCACCTCGCCGCCCGGCATCCGCGGCACGACGGAGTAGGTGCCGTTCTTCTGGATGTTGGCGAGGAAGTGGTCGTTGCTGTCCTGGAGCGCGGCCTGCTCACCGTCGAGCACGTGCTCGCTGCTCGTCGACGCGAGGATCGAGGCAACCGTCGGCTTGCAGATCTCACACCCGGTGCCCGTGCCGTAGCGTGCGACGAGCCCGGAGAAGGTGCGGATGCCCGTCGCCGAGACGATCTCGAAGAGCTCCGCGCGGCTCTGTTCGAAGTGCTCGCACAGCGCCTTGGACAGCTCGACGCCCGAGTCGACGAGGAGCTTCCTGACCGTGGGCAGGCAGCCGCCACAGGTCGCTCCGGCGTTCGTGCAACCCTTGATCGCGGCGAGGTCGCAGGCGCCCTCGCCGATCGCCCCGCAGATCGAGCCCTTCGTGACGTTGTTGCACGAGCAGATGACGGCATCGTCGGGCAGCGCGTCGGCGCCCAGCTCGGCACCGGCCGGGGACGCGAGCGCCCCGGGGTCGCCGGGCACCTCGCGACCGACGTACGCCTTGAGCGTGGTGTAGGCCGATGCGTCCCCCACGAGGATGCCGCCGAGGAGAGTACGGGCGTCGTCGCTGACGACGACCTTGGCGTAGGTGCCCTTCGTCGCGTCGGTGTGGACGATCTCGAGCGCCCCCGGCGTCGCGGCCATCGCGTCGCCGAAGGAGGCGACGTCGACGCCGAGGAGCTTGAGCTTGGTCGACAGGTCGGCGCCGGGGAAGGTCGCCTCACCGCCGAGGAGCCGGTCGGCGACCACCTCGGCCATCGTGTAGCCGGGCGCGACGAGGCCGTAGCAGCGCCCCTCGACGGCGGCGACCTCGCCCACGGCCCAGACGTGCTCGTCGCTGGTGCGGCAGGCGGTGTCGGTGACGACCCCGCCGCGCTCGCCCACCTCGAGACCTGCCGCGCGGGCGACCGCGTCGGAGGGTCGCACACCCGCGGAGAAGACGACGAGGTCGGTGAGCAGGGCCGTGCCGTCGGAGAGCTCGACCGCGAGGCGGCCGTCGTCCTGGGCCGCGATGGACTGCGTGCCCGCGCCCGTGTGCACCTGCACGCCGAGGTTGCTGATGAGGCCTTCGAGGACGACGCCGCCACCCTCGTCGACCTGGAGCGGCATGAGCCGGGGTGCGAACTCGACGACGTGCGGCGTCAGACCCAGCAGGCGCAGGGCGTTGGCGGCCTCGAGCCCGAGCAGTCCGCCACCGACGACGAGACCGTTGGCCTCGCGTCCCTCGGCGTGCGCGCGCTCGATGGCAGCCTCGGCCGCAGCCCRGATGCCGTCGAGGTCGTCGAGCGTGCGGTAGACGAAGCAGCCGAGGGAGTCGTGCCCCGGCACCGGCGGCACGAAGGGGTGCGAGCCCGTCGCGAGGACGAGCGAGTCGTACGCGATGACGTCACCGGCGCTCGTGGTGACGGTGCGCGCCTGTCGGTCGACGTGCTCGACGCGGGTGCCGAGTCGCAGGCCGACGAGGTCGTCACCTRCATACGTGTTGCCCGGGAGGGCGAGCGCACCGCGGTCCCACGCCCCGACGTAGGACGACAGTCCCACGCGGTCGTATGCCGCGTCCGCCTCCTCGGAGAGGACGACGACCTTCCACGTGCTCTCCGTGTCCCGCGACCGGAGCGCCTCGACGAAGCGGTGGCCGACCATGCCGTGACCGACGACGACGACGGTGCGGGTGGCGGTGCCCGTTGCGTTCTCGGGGGTGGTGGACATCATGCGGCTCCTTCGGTCAGGGCGGCGGGTGCCGACACCGGGTCGGGGGTCGTGGCGGCGGGCGGGACGGACGGGGCGGACGGGGTGGACTGTGGCTCGGACGAGCGGAGCCAGGTGCAGAGGCCGTCGACCGCGCCCTTGCACGAGCCGCAGCCGGTCGTGGCCCGCGTGGCCTCGGCGACCCCGGCGATGGAGTCCGCCCCGGCGCGGAAGGCACCGACGATGGCCGATTTCGTCACCGTGTTGCAGCGGCAGATGACCGCGGTGCGGGGCATCTCGGCCAGGTTCGCCGTCTCCGGGACCCCGGAGCGGGTCACCGCGCGACCGAGCATGAGCGCCAGACGATCCCGAGGGACGGCAGCGCCAGTGTCGTAGAGCTGGGTCAGGGCGCCGGCGGCATCGCCGACGCCGAGCAGGATCGCGCCGACGAGCCGGTCCTGGCGCAGGACGAGCTTGGCGTAGCGGCCGCGGCTCGGGTCGGTGAAGGTGAGCACCTCGTGGCCCGGGTCGTGCACGTCGACGTCGACGGTGCCCATGCTCGCGAGGTCGATGTCGTGGGCCTTGAGCCGCGTCAGGACGCTCGTGCCCTCGTAGACGGTCTCGGGGTCGACACCCGTGAGCACGTCGGCCAGGACGCGCGCCTGGTCCCAGCCGGGCTGCACGAGGCCGGGCACCTCGCCCCGGTGCTGGGCGCATTCGCCGATGGCGTGGACGTGAGGGGTCGAGGTGGCGAGCCGGTCGTCGACGACGACGGCACGGTCGACCT
>NZ_JBFULD010000194.1:0-8047 GCF_056400505.1 Terrabacter sp. P5_B1 | reverse complement strand
ACCCCGCACCGACCCGCCTAGGATCTGCCCGTGGCACTCCGCACCGACCTCCCGTCGCCCGACGAGCGACCACAGGAAGCCAAGCCGGCCGAGGCCGTCGAGACGGCAGAGCCGGCAGAGCCGGCAGCACAGGTCGTCCACCTGCTCGAGCTCCTTGCCGCGGATGCCCCGGTCGCCGAGGTCGCGGCGGCGTCGGCTCCGGCCGCTGCACGGGACCTCGCGCTGCGGATCGCGGGCGCCCGGGAGGTCCACCAGCACCGGGAGGCCGGGCTGGCGGCACTGCTCGACACGGCACGGGAGCTCGCGACCGAGAGCGACCCGGGTTCGGTCCTCGACGCCATCGTGCGCCGCGCGCGTCGCCTCGTCGGGACCGACCTCACCTACCTCACGCTCTACGATCCCGAGGCCGGCGACACCTTCATGCGCGCCACCGACGGCTCCGTCTCAGCCGTCTTCCAGTCGGTCCGCCTCGCGCTCGGGGCCGGCCTCGGCGGTCTCGTCGCCTCGACGCACAAGCCCTACTGGACCGCTGACTACTGGGCCGACGAGCGGTTCCGGCACACGTYCGAGATCGACGGCGCGGTCGGCGAGGAGGGCCTCATCGCCATCTGCGGGACGCCGCTCATCGTCGAGGACCACTTCGTCGGGGTGCTCTTCGCCGGCAACCGGTCTCCCCGTCCGTTCACCCGCGAGGAGGTCGGGTTGCTGGGCAACCTCGCCACCCTCGCCGCCGTCACCCTCGTCCAGACCCGTGCCCTCGCCGACGCGGAGAACGCCCTGGCCGCGCTGTCGGAAGCGCACGAGACGGTCCGTCACTACGCCGACGGCGTCGAGAAGGCTGCGGCCGCGCACGACCGCTTCGCCTCACTGGTGCTCGGTGGTGGCGGTGTCGACGACATCACGCACGCCCTCGCCGAGCTGCTCGGCGGGTGGGCCGTCCTCGTCGACGAGAACGGCACCCGACACAGCGCGGCGGGTCCCGCTCCCGTGCTCGACACGTCCGGTCGCGACCCCGTCGCGTCCCTCGACGCCCTGCCGGGACTCGGCACCGGAMGCCTCGTCGAGCGCGACGGAGTGTATGCCGTCGCCGTGACCGCCGCCCGTGAGCGGCTCGGCACCATCTACGTCGGTGGGCTCACGCTGAGTGACTCGGACCAGCGGACGGTCGAGCGGGCCGGTGTGGTCACGGCCCTGGTCCTGCTCTTCGAGCGCCAGGCCGCGGACGCCCGCCAGTCGGCCCGCAACCGCCTTGTCAGCGACCTCGTCAGCGCGCGCGGGTCTCGCGACGAGCGACTGTCGATGGCACGGGCGGTCGGCTTCGACCCGCAGAAGCCGTTCTGCCTCCTCGTGCTGCGCGGCGAGGAGCCCGGCGGTCAACGGGCACTGCTCATCTCCGCCAGCGCCGCGACGGGCGACGCCTCGCTCGTCGGCACGCACGACGGTGACGTCGTCGCGCTCGTCCCCGGCACCGATCCCGACGGCTTGGCACGGGCGGTGGCTGCCCGCATCGGCAAGCGCACCTGCGTCACGGTGGCCGGTGTCGGACCGGTGAGCACCATCGACGACATCGGCGGCGCCCACGAGGAAGGGCACCGCACCGTGGGGGCGCTCATCGCGCTGGGGCACCGGGGGAAGGGTGCGGCCGCGACCCAGCTCGGCTTCGCCGGGCTCATCGTCGGCTCCGACCCGGACGTCGACGACTACGTCCGCAAGCTCCTGGGTCCTGTCCTGGACTACGACGAGCGGCGCGGCACCGACCTCGTCGGGACGCTCGCGGCATACTTCGCGGCGGGCGGGAGCCCACGCCACGCCGCAGGGACGCTGCACGTCCACGTCAACACGGTGTCGCAGCGGCTCGAGCGCATCACCGCACTGCTCGGCGCCTCGTGGCAGCAGCCCGACCACTCCCTCGAGCTGCAGATCGCCCTGCGGCTGCGCTCGCTCCAGGCTCCGGCCTGATCCGTCCGCCGTGCGTCACTGGACGGACGTCGGTGAAGTGGCGCGGGTAGCGCGGTCAGCCACGGAGCTGACGATCGAGGGCGTCGGCGACCGCAGCGACCCCACGGTCGCCGAGGATGACGTCGTAGTGGTTCGCGTCGACCTCGGTCGTGCGCACCCCGTCCGGGAGGTCGAGCGCCGCCAGTCGTCCCTCGTCATAGAGCCCTTGCGGTTCGTCGAGCAGACCGCGCCGAGCCCAGACGAGCTCGGCCCCGACGCCGTCCGCGACGGCCGTTCGCAGCCCGGCGTGGGTCTCGCGGTCGGCCATGACGTCGGCTCCGTCAGCCCGAACTGCGTCGAGCACGCAGGTGCTGTGCCACTGGCCGTCCGTGGGGTCCTGCACGAGGTCGTGCTCGATGTAGGCCCGCGCCGCGTCTCCGCCGGGACCGCTCAGCACCGGCTCCATCGCCGGGTGGGACGACCAGAAGGCGAGGTATGCCGCGGGATCGGCGAAGCGCATCGACAACCGGTCCATGGCCGGCCCGATGACCGACTGGAGGGCCGCGTCGACGTCGAGGTCGTCAGCCACGGGGAAGGCGAGCCCACCGTCGACGAGCACGGCGGCCGGGAAGCGCTCGGGCTGGCGGGCCGCGGYCAGCGCGGCGATGAAGGCGCCCATCGAGTGTCCGACGAGCACCGGGGCCGATCCGAAGACGGTGGCGATCGAGGTCAGGTCGTCCACGTGAGCGCCCAGGCCGTACGGGCCCGGGACCGAGCGGCTGTCACCGCGTCCTCGCAGGTCCGGGGCGAGGAACCGCACCGCCCCCGGACCGTGCCGAYGGCCGAGCTCGTCGGCGACCCGTCTCCATGAGAGGCCGTTGGCCGTGATGCCGTGGACTGCGAGCACGACGGGGGCATCTGCCGCAGGAGACCCCAGGCTCAGGTCGTGGATGGCGAGGCTGCCCTCCGGCAGCTCGATGACGAACGCGGACGGGGTGGTGCTCATCTGGACGCTGACCTCCTGATCAGGCGCCCGCCCAGGCCGGTCAGGCCCGACGGAGCGAAGTAGACCACGACGACGAAGAAGACGCCGAGGATGAAGAGCGGCTGGGACAGCACCTGGCGCACGACGTCGGGCAGGCCCTGGAGGGCGGCGGCGTTGCTGACCTCGACGAGCCGGGCGTCGGCATAGGTGTAGAGCACCCCGCCGATGAGGGCGCCCCAGCGGCTGCCTGCGCCGCCGAGCACCACCATGACGAGGAGGGAGAGCGTGAACTCCGAAGTGGTCAGGTGCGGGTTCGACCCCCCGAGCACGAGTGCGTGGACGATCCCCCCGAGGGCGCCGAGCGATGAGCCGACCACGAGAGCCAGGAGCCTGACGCGGTAGGTCCCGAACCCGAGGACGGCAGCGCGCTGCTCGTTCTCGCGCACGGCCGCCATCGCATGGCCGGCCCGCGACCGCACGAGCACGGTGACCGCGGCCCACGCCACGACGACGAAGCCGAGCGCCAACCAGTAGCGGTAGGGCGCGTTCGACACGCCCACGAGCAGATCGGGCACCGCGTCGCGGTCGAGCGGTCGCCCCTCCTCGCCCCCCGTGACTCCCCCGGGGTTGCGCATGACCATGATCGACGCAGCCTGCGCGAACGCCAGGGTCACCATCGCGAAGGCGATCCCGCCGACCCGGAGGGCGATCGCCCCCACGACGAGGGCGAGCACGGTCGACAGGCCGAGAGCCGCGAGCAGCGCGATCGGGAGGGGCAGCGCCCACGTCGAGAGCGAGATCGTCAGCAGGTAGCTGCCGGCGGCGACGAACAGGGCGTGCCCGAAGCTGAGCAGGCCGGTCCGGCCGAAGACGACGTCGTAGCTCAGGGCGATGCCGCCGACGACGAGGCAGGTGGCGAGCAGCTGCAGCGACCCCGGACYGTTGACCCGCCCGGGCAGGATGCCGGGCAGCTCGACGGGCACGTAGGGCAGGTAGGCGAGCACCGCCAGGACGACGAGTGCCGGCAGGACGCGCAGCGTCCGGCGCCCATCGCGGCGCCGCTCTCCCGTCCCGGTCCCCGGTGCGTCGGCCGCATCGCCCGCGAGCTCGGACCCCGAGGGCGTACGCGTGTCCGTGAGATGGCCGGTCGGCGACGTCATGTCGTCGCTCCCTTCAGGGCGGTCGGTCGGAGCAGGAGGACCAGTGCGAGCAGCAGCACGACCGACAGGTCGCCGACCCCGCTGGCCGCGTAGTAGTTCGCGAGCTGCTGGACGAGTCCCACGACGACGGCAGCCACGGCGGTGCCCGTCAGCGAGCCCATGCCACCGATGACGACGACGATGAAGGCGAAGATGAGCAGCGAGCCACCCTGCGCCGGTGAGACCGCTCCCGCGTAGTGCGAGTACAGCGCTCCCGCCAGGCCGGCAGCAGCGCCGCCGAGGGCGAAGACGACCGTGAAGGTCCGGTGGACGTTGATGCCGAGGGCCTCGACCATCGTCCGGTTCTCGACCCCGGCCCGGATGACGAGTCCGAGGCGCGTCAGGTGCAGCAGGGCGAGGAGCCCGGCGAAGAGCACGGCTGCGACGACGACGTAGACGAAGCGGTCGTTCGGGAGCCGGGCGCCGAGCACGTCGGTCGTCTCCCCCATCCACGCGGGAGTGTCCACCGGCCGCGGGTCTGCTCCCCAGATGCCTTGTGCCGCAGCGACTCCCGCGAGCGAGAGGCCCACCGTGACCAGGACCTGCTGGGTGTGGTGGCGATAGAGGGGGCGAATCAGCACGACCTCGACGACCAGCCCCACCACGGCCCCGACCGCCACGGCAGCGATGACGGCGACGAGCAGGCGCCCGGCAACCGACCACTCGGCCGGCAGCGCGCGCATCGTCAGCCAGGCGGCATACGCGCCGGCGGTCATGAAGGCGCCGTGCGCGAAGTTGAGCACGCCCATGAGGCCGTAGATGAGGCTCAACCCGCTCGCGGCGATGAAGTAGAGCGCGCCCAGCCCGACGCCGGTGACCAGGAGGAGGACGAGGTCGCTCATGCCGCCCCCTCGCGTCGCATCGAGACCCCGAGCAGCTGACGCGTGAGGCCGACGTCCGCCACGAGGTCGGCAGCCGTCCCGCGGTGCACGACCTTGCCTGCGTCGAGGACGATGACGCGGTCGGCGATCCGCCGCACCAGTGGCAGGTTCTGCTCGACGAGGAGGATCGGGGTCGTCCGCGCCACCTCCGCCAGCACGTCGGCGACCTCGGTGACGAGCTTGGGAGCGAGGCCCTTCGTCGGTTCGTCGATGAGCAGGAGCGCGTTCTCGCGCAGCAGGACCCGCGCCAGCGACACCATCTGCTGCTGACCCCCGGACAGCGTGCCTGCTCGTTGCCCGCGGCGCGCGACGAGATCGGGGAAGAGCCGCCCGACGATCGGGGCGTCGACACCCTGGTCGGGGGCGGCCAGCCTGAGGTTCTCCTCGACCGTGAGGCCGCCGAAGACCTCGCGGTCCTCGGGCACGTAGCCGATGCCTCCGCGGATGATGCGCGCCGTCGTCGTGCTCTGGATCTCGTTGCCCTGCAACAGGATTTGACCAGTCCTGGGGGCGAGTCCAATGATCGCCTTGAGGCTCGTCGTCTTGCCCACCCCGTTGCGTCCCAGGAGCGCCGTGACGCCGGTCGCGGGGACGTCGAACGAGACGCCCTGGAGGATGTGCGAACCGCCGTAGCGGACGTGGACGTCGTGGAGCGTCAGCACGGGAGCGGCCTCGTCCGAGCCGTGGGTCGATGGATCCTGCGCGGTCACAGTGCTTCTCCCAGGTAGGCCTGCTGGACCCGTTCGTCGCCCGTCACCTCGGTCGGGGCGCCGACGGCGAGCAGCTGTCCGTGGTGCAGGACCGCGACGCGGTCGGCGAGGCCGAGCACGACATGCATGTGGTGCTCGACCATCGCGACCGCCACCCCCGAGTCGCGGACCTCGCCGATGATCTCGGTCAGGCCGTCGACGTCCTCTGCCGACACCCCGGCCATCGGCTCGTCCAGGAGCAGCACCGACGGCTCGGAGGCGAGCGCCATGGCGAGCTCGAGCTTGCGACGGTCGCCGTGCGAGAGGTCCCGAGCCCGCGCGTGGGCCTGACCGGGCATACGCACCCGGGCGAGGAGCGACTCGATGGCGTCCGACGACGCGGACCCGGCGACCCGGAACGGGGAGAAGGACGCCGTGCCGGCGGCCTGCATCGCCAGCCGCACGTTCTCCCCGGCCGTCAGCCCGTCGAAGAGGGCGGACGTCTGGAACGACCGGGCCAGCCCCAACCGTGCGCGCCGCGTGGCACTCGCTCCTGTGACGTCCTTGTCCTGCAACGTGATCCGTCCGCTCGAAGGTCTGGTCACACCACTCAGGATGTTGACGAACGACGACTTGCCCGCCCCGTTGGGGCCGATGATGCCGAGCAGCTCACCGGCCCCCACGGTCAGGGAGACGTCGTCGAGGATCGTGGCGCCGCCGACCTTCCAGCCGACCGCCTCTGCACTGATCACGACGCGAAGTGCCTGATCACTTGAAGGGAGTGACCGGCGGCGCGACGGCCGACGCCTGGAGCGTGTCGACGAGCTGCGGGACGACGTTGCTGCCGTCCTTCTTCAGCGTGGCCGTGAACATCGGCTGGAGCAGGGCGTGGTCCTCGGCGCGGATCTCGAGCGCGCCCTTCGGGCCGTCGAACTTCCAGCCCTCGAGCGAGCTCACCATCTTGTCGACGTTGCCGCCGCCCGACTCGAGCGCGTGCACGATCATCTGGCCCGCGACGAAGCCGTCGTTGGTGAACAGGTCGACCGTGGCGCCCTGCTTCTCGAGTCCCGCGTCCAGGGCCTGGTAGGCCGGGTTGTCGGCCGCGCCCTCGAAGAAGTGCGAGAGGAAGTTGATCTTCGTCGCGACCTCACCGAAGAGGGTGTGCGTCGCCTTGATGTCGAGACCGGTGACGACCTTCGTGGAGTCGAAGACGCCCTGCTGGCCGAGGGTCGTCCACATCGCCGTGGCGTTGGCACCGGCCCAGGCGACGAAGAGCAGGTCGGGAGTGCCGCCCTTGACCTTGGTCGCGAACGGGGTCAGGTCGGTCGCGGCCGACGGGACCTCGACCGAGCTGACCGCGGCGCCCTTGGCGCCGAGGACCGCCGTGACGGCTGCGACGTTGGCCTTGCCGAAGGCGCTGTCCTGCGCGAGAACCGTGACCTTCTTGCCCTTGACGTCGCCCAGCATGCTCCCAGCCGTCGCGACGTCCTGGTAGGTCTGGCGTCCCGACCGGAAGGTGTAGCGGTTGGCACCCGTGACGGCGTCGGCGGCGGCCGGACCCGAGATGAAGAGGACCTTGTTGTCCTTCGCCAGCGGCGCCACCTGCAGCGCCACGCCGCTCGAGGTCGAGCCGGCGATGATCGTGTTGCCCTGACCGATGAGGTCGGTGGCCGACGCGACGGCCTTGGCCGGGTCGCCGGCGTCGTCCTGCTCGGTGATCTGGATGGTGCGACCGGCAACGGCACCGGTCCCCTTCGTCGCGTAGTCGATGCCGGCCGTGAGTCCCTGGCGGTACTGCTTGCCGTAGCTCGCCAGCGGCCCGGACTTGGAGTAGACGAGGCCCACCTTGTACGGCGCGCCGGAACCACCGGAGGCGCCGGCGGTGCCGTTGTCGCCCGACGGTGCCCCTGGCTGGCCGGGGGACCCGCAGGCCGCGACGGACAGCGTGATCATGACGCTCGCGAGCGCGAAACTCCACCGCTTGGACACCGATGTCCTCCACCTCTGGCGGGCGCTCGCGCCTTTGCTGCAACGAGATTCGTTGACGCCCAACCGTTTCGGCGAAAGTAGTTCAGGCTCGAACGACCCGTGGTGGGACCTGCCACCACAAAGACCCCGCCGGCATGTGGCTCGCCGCCACCTCTCCCGACATACGTTCTCCCACCGGGGTGTCACAGGACGGGCTGCTGTCTCGTCCAGATGGGTGTACGCAGGAAACGAGCGAAGGAGCGCGTGATGAGGATTCTGGTGGCAGGAGCGACGGGTGCGATGGGGCGCCAGCTGGTGCCGCGTCTGGTGCGAGCCGGGCACGAGGTCCACGGCATGACCCGCAGCGAGTCGAAGCAGGTCCTCGTG
>NZ_JBFULD010000193.1:0-8073 GCF_056400505.1 Terrabacter sp. P5_B1 | reverse complement strand
CGCCCTGGCTGCGGAGCTCGGTGCGGCCTCGGTCGGCGGGCCGCACGACGCGCCGCCGGTGCGGCTCGACGCGGCCATCCTCTTCGCGCCGGTCGGCGAGCTGGTTCCGGTCGCTCTCGCTGCCCTGGCTCCCGGGGGCACCCTCGCCGTGGCCGGCATCCACCTCAGCGACGTACCCGTGCTCGACTACCAGCGCCACCTCTTCCGGGAGCGGTCGCTGCGCAGCGTCACGAGCAACACCAGGCACGACGGCGAGGAGTTCCTGCTGCTGGCCGAGCGGCTGGGCCTTCGAGTCGCCACGACCGCGGTGCCGATGGGCGAGGCGGACCGCGCGCTGGTCGACCTGGAGGCGGGGCGGATCCGGGGCGCCGCCGTGCTCGTGCCGGCGTCCGGCGGTTGAACCGCGCCGGTCGACGCCCTCCCCGCCCGCCGCTGGGGCACCATCCGCTGGGGCACCATCCGGTGGGAGCACGCCGGATGGTGCCGGCTCAGCGGCTGCTCAGCGGACCCTCAGCACCACCCCTCATCTGGTGTCCGACGTCGACGGTGAGGCCCTCCTCCAGGGCTCGCGGCGGGCCTGGGGGGCGGGCGCGCCGCGCCCTTCCCTCGAGCGTGCGGCGGAAGGCGACGCGCGCGACAGGGGCTTTGGTCCCGTACGCGGGTCTGCCGRGGCCGGCGCGGGTGGAGCTACCGGCTACCGGTGGCCTTGTCGATGGCCTTCTGGGTCGCCTTCTCCGCCTTGGCCTTCGCCCGGTCGAGCTTCTTCGCGACCTTCTTGTCGGTCGGCTTCACCTGGTCGTCCTCGAGCGCCTTGGGCAGGTGGCCGGTGGAGCGGCGGTAGTACGTCGCCGCACCGCGCTCTGCAGCGACCCGGGCGGCGGCGACGGCCATCGAGGAGATGGCCGTGAAGAGGATGACGTCCCGGGTGCGCTCACGCTCGAAGTCGCCCTTGACGGGCACGTTGCGACCGGTGGCGAGCTTCCAGCCCTTCTGCGCGGCGTCGGTCGCGAGCTTGGTCGCGATGATCGTCGTCCCGACGCTGAGGAGCTTCCAGACCGGACCGCCGACCGGGGTGCGCTGCGTCTCGTCGACCTTCGCGGATGCCTTGTCCGAGGCCTTCGCGAGCGCCTTCTTCGTGTCCTTGGAAGCCATGGCTTGACTGTACCCACGCTGCCCCCGGCACTCACGAGTAGAGTCACCTCCACAACTGAAGAGCACCACCACCCATCACGACAGGGGAGCGCACCACGCGCTGAGAGTGCGGCAGCCAGAAGGCCGAGCCGCAGACCCTCGAACCTGCTCCGGTTAGCACCGGCGAAGGAAGTCGGTATTTCTCAGGCCACCACACGGCATACGTCATCGACGTGTCCGTCCGGCTGGCTTCCCCCAGGTATCCACTTGTCATCACTGGAACCCGGGAGACACACCATGTCCAGAACCACCAGCGCGACCATCACCGCGAGCGGGCCGCTGACCCGCTGGCGCACCATCGACCTGCTCACCTGCGCCTTCCTCGGCGTCGCCTTCGGCGTCGCGTACTGGGCCTGGGGCCTCGTCTACGCCGTCCCGTCGAACGCGGTCTCGGCGGCCTTCCCGCCCCTCGGCGCCCTCTTCAACTGGCCGTGGCTCGTCGCCGGCATCGTCGGCATGCTCATCATCCGGCGTCCCGGCGCGGCCGTCTTCACCGAGCTGCTCGCCGCCATCGTGTCCGCGCTCATCGGCACCCAGTGGGGCCTGGCCACGCTCGTGTCCGGCCTCGTCCAGGGCCTCGGCGTGGAGCTCGGCTTCGCCGCCTTCGGGTATGCCGTGTACCGCTGGGCGCCGTTGCTGCTCGGCGGTTTCCTCGGCGGCGCCTTCGAGGCCGTCTACGAGTGGTACTCGTACTGGACCGACTGGGGCTGGGGCTACAAGATCGCCTACCTCCTCCTGCTCGGTGCGTCGGTGGCGGTCCTCGGCTCGCTCCTCGCCGTCGGCCTGACGCGGCTGCTCGCGGCCGCGGGAGCGCTGAACCCGTTCCCGCCGGGCCAGGAGGTCCGTGAGCAGCGCGCCGTCTGACCGCCGCGCGGTGGACACCCCGGTGACGACGCGGGCAGAGGAACGGGGCCGAGACCACGCCCGGGCGACCGGCGGGGTCGAGGTACGCCTCCGGGACCTGACGTGGCGCCCCTTCGGTCGCTCGCGTCCGGTGCTCGACGGCCTCGACCTCACCATCGAGCCCGGCGAGCGCGTGCTGCTCGCCGGGCCGAGCGGGTCGGGCAAGTCGACCCTGCTGCGGGCCGTCGCCGGCCTGCTGCTCACGGCAGACGCCGGCGAGCTGTCGGGCACGGTGACGGTGGGCGGTCAGGCGCCGCAGGACGTCCCGGGCTCGGTCGGCCTCGTGCTGCAGGATCCCGGCGCCGGTGTCGTGGCCTCGAGCATCGGTCGGGACGTCGCCTTCGGCCTGGAGAACGTCTCGGTGCCCCGCGGCGAGATGCCGTCCCGCGTCGAGTCCGCGCTGCGCGAGGTGGGCCTGGCCATGCCCCCCGAGAGCTCGCCGGCGACGCTGAGCGGCGGGGAGTCCCAGCGGCTCGCCCTGGCGGGCGCCCTTGTCCTGGAGCCGTCGGTGCTGCTGCTCGACGAGCCGACGGCAATGCTCGACGCCGCCACCGCTGCGGACGTGCGGGCCGTCGTGGCCGACGTCGTCGCGCGGCGCGGGCTCACGCTCGTCGTCGTGGAGCACCGTCTGGACGGGTGGCTGGACCGCGTCGATCGTCTCGTCGTTCTCGACGCGTCGGGCTCGGTCATCGCCGATGGCGAGCCTTGGCCGGTGCTGGCCGAGCACGGGGAATCGCTTGCGGCTCAGGGCATCTGGGTCCCGGGTGTGCCTGAACCCGAGCCCCTCGCGCTGGTCCTCGACCCCGCGCCGGACGCAGCCGCGGGACGGGTGCCGCAGGGCCGGGTCGTCGCGGCGGCCTCCGGCGTCCGGGTCGAGCACCGCAGCCGGCGGCTGGGTGAGCGCTCGCGCACGACGCTGGCCGTCGACGGCTCCGACCTCGAGGCGCGGGCCGGCCGCTCGCCCTCGTCGGACCGAGCGGCGCCGGCAAGTCCTCGCTCTTGTCGGCGCTCGGCGGCCTCTCGACGCCGGCGCGTGGCACCGTGGACGTCGCGCTGCCGCTCACGCCGGCCGAGGCGGGAGGCCGAGCCGACGCCCGCGACCGGCTCACGCCACCGCACGAGTGGTCCTCGCCGGACCTCGCGCGAGTCGTGGCCTGGGTGCCGCAGCGTGCGGCCACCGCTCTCGTCGGTCGCACCGTGCGTGACGATGTCCTGACGACACCGCTCGCCCTCGGCCACGACCCCGCCCTCGCCGGTCGCCGCGCCGACGCCCTCCTCGCCGCGCTCGGGCTCGACCACCTCGCCGACGCCGACCCGCGCCAGCTCTCCGGCGGTGAGCAGCGGCGCCTGGCGATGGCGTCCGCCGTCGCGCACGGCCCCGCGCTCGTGCTCGCCGACGAGCCCACGGTCGGGCAGGACCGCCTGACGTGGGCGGCCGTCTCGGGCGTCCTGGCCGCGGCCCGTGACGAGGGTGCGGCGGTCGTCGTCACGACCCATGATCCCGGCGTCGTCGATGACGCCGACCGTGTCGTCCACCTCGTGGCACCCGCCCAACCGGCACCCGACCCGGAGCCGGAGCGCCGGCCGCTGCTCGCCCGGATCGGCCCGCTCGCGCTCCTCGCGTCGGCGCTCTGCGTCCTGCCCCTGCCCGCGCTGCTCGACACGTGGCGCCAGGGCCTGGCGGTCCTCGCCGTCGAGGTGGTGCTCGGCCTCGTCGGCCTCCTCGCCCCCGGCCCCGGTCGCCCTCCCGAGGGTCGCATCCGCGGGGTCCTGGCCCGACTCGCCCCGGCCACGCTCGCCGTCGTCGGCGTCGCGTGGTCCGCGTGGCTCCTCGGCGGGCGTGACCTCGAGGTCGCGTCATCTGCCGCGCTGCGCGTGCTCTGTCTGCTCGTGCCCTCCGCCTTCGTCGTCGGCTTCCTCGAGCCCGAGGCCCTCGGCGACCACCTCGCGCAGCGGCTCCGGCTCCCGGCGCGGCCCGTCGTCGCCGCGACGGCCGCCCTGCAGCGGCTCCAGTCCTTCGACACCCTGTGGAGCGAGCTCATGACGACGCGCCGGGTGCGCGGCATCCGCGCCGACCGGAGCCCGCTCGCCCGGGGCCGGGAGGCGGTCGTCGTCACGGGCAGCCTGCTCGTCGGTGCACTCGCCCAGGCGTCGACGCTGGCGCTGGCGATGGATGCGCGCGGTTTCGCCGAGGCGCGGCGGCGCACGTGGGCGGGCCCGGCGCCGTGGCGCCTGCCCGACACCCTGGCCCTCGTGGCCGGTCTTCTCGTCATCGCGGCGGCGGTCGCGGCCCGGCTGCTGCTGCCCTGAGTGCCTCGCGGGGCACAATGGGCGGCGCACACCTCCCGACCAGGAAGGGGCCGCACGTGCCCATGCCCCGCCGACCCCGCCCAGCCCCTCGCGGACGCCGCGGCGCGCGGGCGTATGCCGTGCCGACCGTCGCGCTGGCCCTCTCCACCTCGCTCGTCCTCGCCGTGGCCGGCTGCGGTCAGCCGACGCCGTCGCCCGACGACGCCGTGGCCCCGACGGTCAGCGTGCCCCTGCAGCCGACCATCGTGCCCGTCACCCCGAGCGACGACGCACCGGACCCGGCCGCCACGACCGGGCCGAGCGACGGCAGCCTCTTCGACGCGGCGTCGAGCCTCACCAACACGAGCTGTCGGGCCACGGGCGAGTCGTGGAGCTTCACCGGGACGCTCACGAACTCCGACGACCAGGAGCACACGTTCACCGTGGCCGTCTTCCTCGTCAAGACGTCCGACGGGTCCGACGTCGCCAGCAAGGAGGTCGACGTCAAGCTCGCGGCCGGTGCGGCCACACCGGTGTCCGTCAAGAACTTCCACACCGGTCCGAGCACCGGCATCGAGTGCCTGAGCGGCGTCACGGTGAAGGGTCTCTGAGGTGCGGCTCTTCCTCGTGCGGCACGGGCAGACCCACGCCAACGTCGCCCGCCAGCTCGACACCGCAGTGCCGGGTCTCGACCTCACCGACGAGGGCCGGGCGCAGGCCCGGGCGCTCGCGGACCGGCTCGGCGCCGAGGACCTCGGCGCGATCTACACCTCCGACCTCGTGCGCACCCAGCAGACCGCTGCCCCGCTCGCCGAGATGCTGGGCCTCGAGATGGTCGTGCTGCCGGGCCTGCGCGAGATCCAGGCCGGTGACTACGAGATGTCGACCGACTGGCAGCCCTACATCGACGCCGTGGTCCGCTGGCGCGAGGACCCGGAGCACACGATCCCTGGCGGCGACAGCGGCGCACGCTTCCTGGCGCGCTACGACGAGGCGATCGCGCGCATCGCGTCCGACGGGCACGAGTCCGCGGTCGCCGTGAGCCACGGTGCGGCGATGCGGGTCTGGTGCTCGGTCTCGTTCGGGCTGGCCCCCGACTTCTTYGACGGCCGGCGCCTCGACAACGCCCACGTCGTCACGATGGAGGGTGAGCCCGGGAGCGGGTGGCGCCTGCTCGCCTGGGGTGACGAACCGGTCACCCATGGCTGAGCGCCGCCACGCCGTCACGGCGTCCGGTTGGTCGCCGGCGTCGTCTTCGGCGGCCGCGGTGTCGTGGGCGCGCTGGGCGGGTTGCGTCGGTGGGGTCGTCCTCGCCGCCGCCTCGTGGGGCGCGGGGGCGCTGCCGCGCCCCAACCGCCACGTGCTGTGGCCGGGTGTGGCGCCGTGGTCGGCGAGCGGTGGTTCCCCGCTGCTCGCCACGGTGTCGCTGCTCGCGATGGCGGTGCTCGTCCTCGCGTGGTGGCGCCTGCGCGACGCCGGGGTCTCGGTGCGGTGGTGGTGGGTGACGATCGCCCTGTGGTTCGCCCCGCTCGTCGCCGCCATGCCCCTCTACAGCCGCGACCTCTACTCGTATGCCGCCCAGGGCCTGCTCTGGGACCAGGGGCTCAGCCCCTACGACCACGTCGTCCACGAGCTCGACTCGCCGTGGCGGGGGGCGACGGCGCCCACCTGGCTTGACAGCTCGACGCCCTACGGCCCCGTGTGGCTGCTGCTGGCCCGGGCCGTCGCTGCGGTCTCCGGCGAGCTGTGGGTCGCCCTCCTGCTCCTTCGGCTGCTCGCCGTCGTCGGCGTGGTCCTCCTCGCGTGGGCGGTGCCCGACGTGGCCCGCCGGCTCGGCTGGTCGCCCGAGCGGGCCATCTGGCTGGGGGTCGCGGTGCCGCTGGTCGGCGCCCACTTCGTCGGGGGAGCGCACAACGACGCGCTCATGGTCGGCGCGGTCCTCGGCGGTCTCGCCCTGGCCCTGCGCGGGCGGTTCGCCGTCGCGTGCGTCGTCATCGCGCTCGGGGCCATGGTCAAGGTGACCGCCGTCATCGCCCTGCCGTTCGTCGCGATCCTCTGGGCCCGCCACGCCGTGTCGGCGCGGGCGTCGAGGACGGGCGGGGCGGCATACGTGCGCTGGGGTGAGGTGGTGCGGGCCGGGGCGCTGACGGCGGTCTGCGCGGGCGTGCCGATGGTGCTCGGCGGGGTGGTGACGGGGCTCGGCTTCTCGTGGCTCAACCCGACGGGGACCCCGGGCAAGAACGAGCAGTGGACGTCGCTGCCTACGGCGATCGGCATCGGCGTCGGCGCGGTCGGGCACCTTCTCGGCCACGACGAGTGGCGCGAGACCGGCATCGCGACCGCCCGGGCCGTCGCCCTGGTCGTCCTCGCCCTGCTCCTGGTCCTCGTCTGGCTGGCGGCGCTCAAGCCGGCTGACACCAGTGGCCCGCTCGACGAGGGTGCGGCGGCCGAGACGGCGGCCGAGACGCGCCTGCGGCCGGTGCGCGGCATCGCGTGGGCCATGCTCGCCGTCGTCGTGCTCGCCCCGGTCTTCCTCGGGTGGTACTACCTGTGGGCGCTGCCGCTCTTCGCCGTCTCGCTCGGGGCTCGGTGGCAGACGCGCCTCGAGCGGCCCCTCGCGCTCGTCGCCTCCGTCGCGTGCTTCGCGACCTTGCCGGAGGGCTACAGCCTCGGCCTGACGACGACGGCCGTCGGGGTGCCGATCGCCGTGGTCGTCCTTGTCCTGCTGCTGCGGCGCGGGCTGCGCACCGCCCGTCACATCGACTGGCGGCACGTGCTCGACCTCGACCGGCCCCTGGTGCGGCGAGGGTGACCCGGTCACGGAACGGCGACAGTTGACCGAGCCACCCTGCCGCGCCCGGTCCGCCGTTCCACACTGTCCCGGTGAGTGACTCCGGCTTCGTCGACGAGGCCCCGCCCGGGGACGGTCGACCGCCGCGTCCCCGTCGCTCGGAGCGTCGCACGGGCGACGACGGATCCGAGGCGACCAGGGCTGACACCGTCACGCGGCGGCGTCGGAGCCTCGTGGTCATCGGCTTCGTGGTGCTCGTCGTCGGGCTGGTCGCCTTCGGCGCCTGGGCCTGGTCGGGCCGTGTGCACGCCGACGACGTCGCCGCCTACGAGACCCTGGTCCGGCAGGTCGAGCTCCTCGACCACACGATGACGCCGCTCGGGCACAGTGAGATCCCGCCCTGCCGCGAGGCCATCGACGGCACCGTGACCCGGGGCTACCCCCAGTCGACGGGCCCCCAGGCCGCCGAGCTCGTCGGCTACCTCGAGCAGACCGGGTGGGCGCAGCAGAAGTCCGGTCTCCCCGTCTACGCGCACCTGACGCAGACGGCCGAGGGGCACCTGCTCACGATCGACGTGCTGGCCCCGAGCGACACCTCGCTCGTGGGGTCGCTGACGGCCCGCAGTGCCGCCAGCAGCTTCGGCTGCCTCCTCCGGTGAGAGCCCGAGCGGCCGCCCCGTCCCACCTCACGGATGCCGACACGGAGGCGGACGCGACGGACGCGTGATCGACGGCACRGGCCACATCGTGGGAATGGCGCGGCCCACGGCATACGCCAATGGGACGCTGGTGCACATGCGCGCGGTCACCCAGAGCAAGAAGCTGCAGAATGTCTGTTACGAGATCCGAGGTCCCGTCCTCGCCGAGGCCAAGCGGCTCGAGGACGAGGGGCACCGCAT
>NZ_JBFULD010000192.1:0-8075 GCF_056400505.1 Terrabacter sp. P5_B1 | reverse complement strand
CGTTCGCCCCCACGACGGTCAAGGTCTACTGGCACACCATCACCGACGGCAGCCGGGGCGCCGTCAGCAGCAGCGCGATCAGCAGCCAGGTCACCGTCCTCAACCGCGCCTACTCCGGCACCGGTCTCAGCTTCAGCCTCGCGGGGTCCGACTCGACGAGCAACGCGTCCTGGTACACCGTGACGCCGGGCTCGGCCGCCGAGAAGAGCATGAAGACGACCCTCCGCAAGGGCACGATGGCCGACCTCAACCTCTACTCGGCCAACATCGGGCAGGGCCTGCTCGGCTGGGCGACCTTCCCGAAGAGCACCTACGACGCGATGGACGGGGTGGTGATCCTCACCGGGTCGCTGCCCGGCGGCAACGCCACGAACTACAACCAGGGCGACACGGCCACGCACGAGGTCGGCCACTGGGTCGGGCTCTACCACACCTTCCAGGGTGGCTGTAAGGGCAACGGCGACTACGTCGACGACACGCCTGCCGAGGCCAGCGCGGCCTACCAGTGCCCCACCGGCCGCGACACGTGCACCAGCCCGGGTCTCGACCCCATCAAGAACTTCATGGACTACACGTACGACTCGTGCATGACGACCTTCACGGCCGGTCAGGTCTCGCGCATGCAGGCCCAGTGGACGGCGTACCGCGCCGGCCGGTGACCGCCGGCGCCCGTCGCGCACCTGCCGCACCCGGTCGCGACGGCGACTGAGCGGCATACCATCCGGGTCGAGGCCCCGTCCGCAGGGCGGGGCCTCGGCATGTCGCCTCGGGAGATTCGTTACGGTGATCCCTCTATGAGTTCCGGCGCCGCTTTCCATCTCCCACCCGCTTTCCCGGAGCGGGCAGCCTGGGGTACCGCCAGCAAGCTGCGTGCCTGGCAGCAGGAGGCGCTCGACCTCTACCTTGCGCGGTCGCCGCGGGACTTCCTCGCGGTCGCGACGCCGGGCGCCGGCAAGACGACGTACGCCCTGCGCGTGGCCACCGAGCTGCTCACCGCCGGCATCGTCCAGCGCGTCACCGTCGTGGCCCCCACCGAGCACCTCAAGACCCAGTGGGCCGATGTCGCCGCCCGCGTCGGTATCAGTCTCGACCCGAAGTTCAGCAACAGCGTCGGTCGGCACAGCGACGACTACCACGGCGTCGCCGTCACGTATGCCCAGGTGGCGTCGCGCCCGTCGCTGCACCGTGAGCTGACGACGTCGCGCTCGACGCTCGTCATCCTCGACGAGGTCCACCACGGCGGTGACGCGAAGAGCTGGGGTGATGGCATACGCGAGGCGTTCGAGCCCGCGACCCGTCGCCTGTCGCTGACGGGCACGCCCTTCCGCTCGGACACCTCGCCGATCCCGTTCGTCACCTACGAGCTCGACGCCGAGGGCACGCTGGTGAGCTCGAGCGACTACACGTACGGCTACGCCGAGGCCCTGCGCGACGGCGTCGTGCGCCCGGTGCTCTTCATGGCCTACGGCGGCAGCATGCGCTGGCGCACGAAGGCGGGCGACGAGCTCGAGGCGCGCCTCGGCGAGCCGATGACGAAGGACTTCGTCGCGCACGCGTGGCGCACGGCGCTCGACCCCAAGGGTGAGTGGATCCCCGCGGTGCTCGCGGCGGCCGACCGCCGCCTCACCGAGGTGCGCAGGCACGTCGAGGACGCCGGCGGCCTCGTCATCGCCTCCAACCAGACCCAGGCGAGGGCGTATGCCGCCATCCTCCGCCAGCTGACCGGCGAGGCTCCCACGGTCGTCCTGTCCGACGACCTCGGGGCCAGCAGGCGCATCGAGGACTTCGGGGCGAGCGACGAGCGCTGGATGATCGCGGTGCGCATGGTGTCCGAGGGCGTCGACGTGCCGCGCCTCGCCGTCGGCGTCTATGCCACGTCCACCTCCACGCCACTCTTCTTCGCCCAGGCCGTCGGCCGCTTCGTCCGGGCTCGTCGGCGCGGTGAGACCGCGTCGGTCTTCCTGCCGTCCGTCCCGGTCGTCCTCGACCACGCGTCGCGGCTCGAGGAGCAGCGCGACCACGCGCTCGACCGCAAGCCCGACCCCGACGACATCGGCCAGATGTGGGCCGAGGAGCAGAGCCTGCTCGACGAGGCCAACCGCGCCGACAAGGCCAGCGGCGCCCTCGACGAGGGAGCCTTCGAGGCACTCGAGTCCGACGCCCACTTCGACCACGTGCTCTTCGACAAGCAGCAGTGGGGCATGCACGCCCAGATCGGCTCCGAGGACGAGGAGGAGTACCTCGGGCTCCCGGGCCTCCTCGAGCCCGACCAGGTGTCTGCGCTGCTCCGTGAGCGGCAGAGCCGCCAGGTCAGGAAGGCGCCGCAGGGGGCGTCCGCGCCGATGCCCGTCGCCGCGCACCGGGCCCTGGCTGCGCAGCGCAAGGAGCTCAACAAGCTCGTCGCGACCTACGCCCGGCAGAAGGGCCTGCCGCACGCCAACGTCCACATGGACCTGCGCCGGGTGTGTGGGGGCCCCGACCTCGCGGCCGCGTCGTCCGACCAGGTCTCGGAGCGCATCGACAAGATCCGCCTCTGGCTCGTCGGACGCCGCTGACCGTTCACGATCCGCACGCCTGCTCGCCCCTTTCCGCGCGAGATGTCGGGTTAGGGTCTGGTTCGCGCCTCGGGGGCGAGCCGCGCACCTGGACACGGACTGCTCCGATCGAGCACCGAACACACGAAGGACGACATGAGCACCGACCACACCTCCGCGAGCCCTGACCGCCTCGGATCCTCGACCACCCGTCGCCAGCTGCTGGCCCTCGCCGCCGTCGGGGGCGCGGGACTCGCCACCGTGGGTGCCGCCTCGCCGGCCGGCGCGGCCCCCGCGCCGGGCACCAACGGCGAGGTGGTGCGACTGACCGTGCTCGGCACGACGGACCTGCACGGCAACGTCTACAACTGGGACTACTTCAAGAACGCCGAGTACGACGACAAGGCGCACAACGACATCGGCGTCGCCAAGGCCTCATCCATCATCAAGGCGATCCGCGCAGAGGTCGGTGCCGAGCGCACCCTGACGATCGACGCCGGTGRCACGATCCAGGGCACGCCGCTCGCGTACTACTACGCCAAGATCGACCCGATCACCGGCGGCGCGAAGCACCCGATGGCCGCCGCCATGAACCAGGTCGGCTACGACGCCGCCGCCCTCGGCAACCACGAGTACAACTACGGCCTGGACACGCTGCGGGCCTTCGAGAAGCAGCTGGACTTCCCGCTGCTCTCGGCCAACTCGGTCGACTGGAACACCGGGGCACCCGTCTTCAAGCCGTGGGTCATCAAGACGGTCAAGGTGTCCGGCAGCAAGCCGATCAAGGTCGGCGTCCTCGGCCTGGTGACGCCCGGCGTCGCGATCTGGGACAAGACGAACGTCGAGGGCAAGGTGAGGTTCCCCGGCATCATCGAGCAGGCCAAGGTCATGGTGCCCCGCCTCAAGGCAGCCGGCGCCGACGTCGTTCTCGTCGCGTGCCACTCCGGCGACAACGGCAAGTCCTCGTGGGGCGACGCGCTGCCCTACGTCGAGAACGCGAGCGCGCTCCTCGCCGAGCAGGTCCCCGGCATCGACGCCGTGCTCGTCGGCCACGCCCACCTCGAGATCCCCCAGCGCTACGTCACGAACCAGCAGACCGGCAAGCAGGTGCTGCTCTCCGAGCCGTACTACTGGGGCATGCGCGTCACCCGCATGTCGCTCGACCTGCAGAAGGTCCGTGGGCAGTGGGAGGTCGTGCACTCCGAGGCGACCCTCTACAACTCCAACGTCGCGCCCGAGGACCCCGCCGTCACCCGCGCCGTCGCCGCCGCCCACCAGAGGGTCCTCACCTACGTCAACGGCGTCATCGGGACGTGCACGACGGCCATGTCGGCGGCGACGTCGCGCTACGAGGACACCGCCGCGATGGACTTCATCAACTACGTCCAGGCCGACGCGGTCAAGAAGGCCCTCGCGGGCACGCCCGAGGCGTCCCTCCCGGTGCTGTCGATCGCGGCGCCGTTCAACAAGCTCGCCGCGATCCCGGCCGGCGACGTGACGATCCGCGACGTGGCCGGCCTCTACATCTACGACAACACCCTGCTCGGGATCGTGCTCACCGGGGCGCAGGTCAAGGCCTACCTCGAGAAGAGCGCCGAGTACTTCCAGCCCTGCACGACGACCGGCCCGGTCGCCGCCGACACCATCACCGGCGCCAACGGGACCCCCGACTACAACTACGACATCATGGGTGGGCTCGACGCCCACCTCACCTACGACATCGACCTCGCCAAGGCCGTCGGCTCCCGCATCGTCGACCTCGCGTATGCCGGCGGCCCCGTCGCGTCGGACGCCCGCTTCGTCGTGGCGATCAACAACTACCGTCAGTCCGGGGGCGGCGGCTTCCCGGGCGTCGCGACCGCCCCGGTCGTCTACAACCGCCAGATCGAGATCCGTCAGCTGCTCATCGACTGGGCGACGGCCAACAAGGTCATCGACCCGGCGACCTTCTCCAGCCTCGACTGGAAGCTCGTCAGCAACGGCAGCCCGATCACCGTCACGCCCTGACGACCGCACCGCCGAAAGGGTGCCGGGGAGGGCTGACCGTCGCCTGGACGACGTCAGCCCTCCACGGCTCTCGCGCGAGACCACGTGGGGTGTCCCGCCACGTGGGAGAGCGCGACACCCGCCCCGAACCCGACCTGTCGGTGCGACGTCGGCTGGGCGCAGACGTACCCGCCGGGACAGGGGAGCACCGACGGGTACGCACCTCCATCCTTGCGGATCGAGGCCGTCTGCGTCACCCCTTTCGCGGTGACTGCGTGCCGATCCGTGACCACTCTCTCGATCGGGCGGGAGGCACTCAGGCGCCGACGAGAACCTGGTAGCCCCACGCGGGCAGGTGGTAGTCCTGTCCCCGCCCCAGCTCGAGCGTCTCGCCGGTGAAGGCGTCGCGCCAGGCGCCGACCTGTGGACCGTCGCCGAGCCTCACCGTCCGGTCCTCGTCGCTGAAGTTGAAGGCCCCGAAGACGCGGTCGTCACCGACGGCCCGGACGAAGCTCAGCACCGCCGACTCGTCCGAGTTCGGGACGCGCACCATGCGACCGCCGGCGGCGCCGTTCCACAGGGCGGGGTGCTGCTTCTTCAGCGCGAACAGGGTGCGGTAGAGCTCGCCCTGCTCGTCCTCGCGCCACTCGATCTCGTCCTTGTCGAAGAAGATGAGCCGTTTGTCGCTGCCGGCCTCCTGCCCGTTGTAGACCAGCGGCATGCCCTCGCTGATGACGGACAGCACGATCGCGGGCACGAGCGCATCGCCGAACTGCTCGTACTCCGTCCCCTCCCAGGCGTTCTTGTCGTGGTTGCTGACGAAGAGCATCCGGTAGGCGTCACGCTGGTAGAAGCGGTCGTTCCAGGCGTAGTAGACCTTGAGCGCCTCGACGTCGGCCTTGCCGTGCGCGATCTTGTGCAGTGTCTCGTTCCAGCTCCAGCCGTACGTCATGTCGAAGGCGCGCACGTGCAGGTCGCGAGACTCCCACTCGGCGAGCATGAAGACCGGCTTGATCTCGTCGAGCTCGGTCCGCACGTTTTCCCAGAAGTCGACCGGCACGAATCCCGCCACGTCGCAACGGAACCCGTCGACGTCCACGTCACGCACCCAGAACTTCATGGCCTCGGTCATGTAACGGCGCAGGTCGGGGTTGTCGTAGTCGAGGTCGATGATGTCGTCCCAGTCCCACCACGGGGTCGGCCGGAAGTCGCCCTTCCAGTCACGGGCGTACCACTCGGGGTGCTCCTCGACGAGACGGTTGTCCCAGGCGGTGTGGTTGGCGACCCAGTCGAGGATGACCCGCAGGCCGAGACCGTGGGCGGTGTCGACGAAGTGGCGCAGGTCCTCGAGGGTGCCGAACTCGGGGTTGACGCCGAGGTAGTCCTTGACGGCATACGGGCTGCCGAGCACCCCCTTGCGGTTCTCATCGCCGATCGGGTGGACCGGCATGAGCCAGACGATGTCGATGCCGAGGTCGCGGATGCGCGGCAGGTGCGCCTCCGCCGCGCGGAAGGTGCCCTCGGGGGTGAAGTGGCGCTGGTTGATCTGGTAGATCGTCGCGCTGCGGCTCCACTCGGGGTGGGTCAGCTCTACGGCGGGCCTTGGGGTGTAGGGATTGGCGGTCACGGGAGCTCCTGGTCCGAGGGGCGGTGGTCGAGGTCGGTCGGCTGGTGCGGTCTTACCCCGTCACGAGGTGGCCCCGAGGAGGTGCTCGACGAGTGGGATGGTGCGGTGGTCGAGGCGGGTGGCGAGGGAGATGACGGTCGAGGCCCGGGTGACGTGCGCGTCGTCCACGACCTGGTCGATGACGCGTTGCAGGTCGGCGTTGTCGCGACCGACGATGCGGATGAGCACGTCCCCGGAACCGGTGATCGTGTGGGCCTCGAGCACCTCGGGGATGGCGGCAAGGTGCTCGACGACGGGGGAGTGACCCCCGCGGCCCTGGCGGATCTCGAGCGTGCAGAACGCCGTGACCGGGTAGCCGAGCGCCGCGGGGTCGACGTCGGGCGCCATCGAACGCAGGACCCCGGTGCGCTGCAGCCGGTCCAGGCGGGCCTGCACCGTGCCGCGCGCCACGCCGAGCCGGCGGGAGGCACCGAGCACGCCGATGCCCGGCTCGGTGAGCAGCAGGAGCAGGATCCGGCAGTCCAGATGGTCGACCGGCGGGCGGGTCCCCGGCCCCACGGATGACGTCATGGTCAGAGTGTCCAGCACGACCCGGCATACAGGCAACACTTTGCGCACTGTGCTCACCTGCGGCAGCTGCTCTTGCACACCCGGGGACACTCGGTCACCCTCGCTCCATGACCGACACGATGCCCTCTGCGGCCGCCGACCTCACCGACCAGGAGCGCGAGGCCGACCTCGACCTCGACCAGCTCAAGCAGCTCGTCGGTCTCGTCGAGTACGACGAGAACACCGACGTCTTCCCCGTCACCGGATGGGACGCGATCGTCTTCGTCGCGGGCAACGCCACCCAGAGCGCCCACTACTACCAGAGCGCCTGGGGCATGGAGCTCGTCGCCTACTCGGGCCCCGAGAACGGCAACCGGGACCACAAGGCGTTCGTCCTCAAGAGCGGCTCGATCCGCTTCGTCGTCAAGGGCGCCGTCGACCCGGACAGCCCCCTCGCCGACCACCACCGCCGCCACGGCGACGGCGTCGTCGACATCGCCCTCGAGGTGCCGGACGTCGACCGTTGCGTCGCGCAGGCGCGCAAGGCGGGCGCCACGGTGCTCGAGGAGCCGACCGACCACACCGACGAGCACGGCACGGTGCGCACCGCGGCGATCGCCACGTACGGCGAGACCCGCCACACGCTCGTGCAGCGCCACGTGAACGGGCAGACGTATGCCGGCCCGTACCTTCCGGGCTACGTCGCCACGAGCTCCTCCTACGAGAAGCGCGACGGCCAGCCCAATCGTCTCTTCCAGGCGCTCGACCACATCGTCGGCAACGTCGAGCTCGGCCACATGGACGAGTGGGTCACCTTCTACAACAAGGTCATGGGCTTCGTGAACATGGCCGAGTTCATCGGTGACGACATCGCGACCGACTACTCAGCGCTCATGAGCAAGGTCGTCGCCAACGGCAACCACCGCGTGAAGTTCCCGCTCAACGAGCCGGCCATCGCCAAGAAGAAGAGCCAGATCGACGAGTACCTCGAGTTCTACCGCGGCGCCGGAGCCCAGCACCTCGCCGTCGCGACGAACGACATCCTCGCCTCGGTCGACGCCCTGCGGGCCAACGGTGTCGAGTTCCTCGACACCCCCGACAGCTACTACGAGGACGCCGAGCTGCGCGCTCGCATCGGCAACGTCCGCGTGCCGATCGAGGAGCTGCAGAAGCGCAAGATCCTCGTCGACCGCGACGAGGACGGCTACCTGCTGCAGATCTTCACCAAGCCGCTCGGTGACCGGCCGACGGTCTTCTTCGAGCTCATCGAGCGGCACGGCTCGCTCGGTTTCGGCAAGGGCAACTTCAAGGCGCTCTTCGAGGCGATCGAGCGCGAGCAGGACAAGCGCGGCAACCTCTGAGGTAGCTGGGGCGACCCG
>NZ_JBFULD010000191.1:0-8099 GCF_056400505.1 Terrabacter sp. P5_B1 | reverse complement strand
GGCCTGCCGACCGTCGGGGGTCAGGTCGGACTCGACGTCGCACCCGTCGACCTCGACGACGATCAGGCCGTTCGGTGGCTCGAGGCCTGCCTGTGGCCCGAGGTGCCCGGCCGGATCGAACGGTTCCGCTCCGCGCGGGAGGTCATGCGGAGCGATCCGCCGGACGTGCTCCGCGGCGACATGGTCGAGGGCCTCCCTGAGGCTGCCGAGCGGGCGCGCGCCCGGACCGGGCCCGGGGCCCATGTCGTCGTGCTGACCTCCTGGGCCTTGACCTACCTCGACCCTGCGCGGCGCGGCGAGCTCGTCAGCCACCTGCGGTCACTCGCGCACGACGTGCCGGACCTCACCTGGTTGAGTGCCGAGCCACCAGGGTGCGTCCCGGGGGTGCCGGTTCCCGACGGTGCCGTCGACGGCGACACCGTCATCGGTCTGAGCCGGTGGCGCGCCGGGGTGGAGCTCGCGCCCGTGGCCCTGGGCACCTGCCACCCGCACGGCGCTTGGGTCGACGTCGACCCGGCAGCCATCGATGCCCTGACCGGATCTGCGAGTCCGCCCTGATCCGAAGGGATTTCGCGGGTTCCGCTGCAGTTCGGCGGCACCGCAGGCGCTGGCCGAGAGCGGCCGCGTAGGCGTCGTCAAGGTCGTCGGCGAGATCGCTCGAGAGGACGAGCGCGGCAGCGGCGATCGTCGGCACGGCGGCGGCCTCGTAGGACGACGGCTTGGCTCTCCGCGCCCGTCTCGAGTGCTCGAGCAGGCCCTCGACGGGCTGCCACGGCATGGTTTCGCGAGCCGAGTGCAGGCCAAGTCGTCGTCATATGCACTCCAGCTCCTTGGCCAAGGTTGTTACACAAAACCAAAACCAAGGACGCGGATGCGTCAGGTGTGCGGCACCTCCACCGGTGCCTCGACGACCCACCAGGCGGCATACGGGCTCAACGAGGCGCGGCCGTCCGCCCCGCCGAAGACGGGATGGCCGCCGAGAGCGTCGAAGGGGTGCACGATGCCGGCGTCGCTGACGTGACGCATCTCGACGGTCTGCCATGAGGACGTGACGTTGTACACGCAGACCATCGCCCCGCTCGGGTGCGAGCGCACGACGACGAGCACGCCGTCGCCGGTCTCGAGGACGACACGTGTCTGCGCCGACGCGTGCAGCTGGGGCAGCCCGGCGCGCACCGCCGCGAGGTGCCGCAGGCCGGCGAACACCCGGCCGGCCGTCGTGCCCGGATCGTCGCGGTGCGCTGCCAGCGCCCAGTCGATCCGTTCGCGGTGCGCCCAGCGGTTGTCGTCCTCGTGACCCGGCTCCCGCGCCCAGTCCGGGTCGTTCGGCATGCCGAGCTCGTCACCACTCCAGACGACCGGGATGCCGCCCCAGCCGGCCACCACGGCGTGCGCGAGGAAGAGCCGCGCGAGGCCGAGGCTCACCCCGCCCTCGTCGCCGCGCAGCTCCGCGTCCGAGAGGCYAGTCAGGGCAGCCGCCGTGCCGCTGATCCGCTTGTCGCCGGTGGCGGGGTTGTGCTGGAAGACGAGCCCGCGGGCCCACGAGCCCGGCTCGTCCCCGGCATACCAGTTCGACAGGAAGCGGCGGTGAGCGTGGCCGTCGAGCCCCGCGGCGGCGGCGTCGCCGTCGTCGATGGCCCACCCGATGTCGTCGTGGCACCGGACGTAGCAGATCCACGTGCCGCTCGGCGGCGTCGGCGGCAGTGCCGAGAGGGCTCGCTTGGTCAGGCCGGAGCTGCCGGTCGCGAGCATCGACCACACCTGCACCATGAGGCTGTTGTGGTAGGCGAGGTCGCTGACGCGGCCGGCGTGCGGACCCTGACCGAGGTACTGCACGAGATCGCGCGGGCCGACGATGGCCTCGGCCTTGAAGGCCAGCGCCGGGCAGGCGATCCGCGCCACGGTGCGCAGCGCCTGGGTCACGGCGTGCACCTCGGGCTGGTTCTGGCAGTTCGTGCCGAGCCGCTTCCACGTGAACGCGATGGCGTCGAGGCGCAGCACCTCGACGCCGAGGTTGGCGAGGTGGAGCACGATCTCGGCGTACTCGACCAGCACGTCGGGGTTGCCCCAGTTGACGTCCCACTGCCACTCGTTGAAGGTCGTCCAGACCCACCCCTGCAGCTCGTCGTCCCAGGTGAAGTTGCCCGGGGCGAAGTCGGGGAAGACCTCCGGCAGGGTGCGCTCGTAGGCGTCCGGCATGACGCGGTCGGGGTAGACGTGGAAGTAGTCGCGGTAGCGCTGCTCCCCCGCTTGGGCCCGGCGAGCCCACTCGTGCTCTCGGGCCACGTGGTTGAGCACCAGGTCGAGCACCAGCGAGATCCCTTGCCCCCGAAGGTCGCTCGCGAGATTGGTCAGGTCGTCGACGGTGCCGAGGTCGGCCCGGACCGTGCGGAAGTCCTGGACTGCGTAGCCGCCGTCGTTGTCGCCCTCGCGCGGCTGGAGCAGGGGCATGAGGTGGAGATAGCTGACACCGAGGTCGCGGAGATAGTCCACCCGGCTCCGCAGGCCGTCGAGGTCTCCGGCGAACCGGTCGGTGTAGCAGGCGTAGCCGAACATGTCCGGCTGCTGCAGCCAGTCCGGGCGCAGGAGGCGCCGCTGGTCGAGGCGGCGCAGCTCGGGCGACCGGGCGACGAAGGCCGTGACGGCCGACTCGACGAGGCGTAGGGCGAGCGCCCACACGTCATGGTCGGGGTAGAGCACCTGGAGGGCCGCGACGAGGTCGTCGAACCACCGCTCCAGACGCAGCTCCATGGTCTCGCGGTCCGCGCCGTCGAGGCCCGTCAGCAGGGAGCCCATCGACTCCGTGGTCTGTCGCGCCTCTTCGCCGCCTGAAGTCATGGCCCGATTGAACAGCACCGGAGCCCGGTTCGACAGGGGCGTCCGTCGCGAGACAGCGCGGTGAGCGGTTACTCGAAGGCGCTCGGGTCGCCGGCCCCGACGCGCGTGACCACCGGGTAGCTGTCGGAGTAGTCGACGACGGTGGTCGGCTCGAGGCCGCACTCCCCCGAGTCGATGACGGCGTCGATGACGTGGTCGAGCCGGTCCTTGATGTCCCAGCCCTCGGTCATCGGTTCCTCGTCGTCGGGCAGGAGTAGCGTGCTCGACAGGATCGGCTCCCCCAGGGCGCGCAGCAGCTCGCGAACGACCGGGTGCTCGGGGATGCGCACGCCGACGGTCTTCTTCTTCGCGTGGAGCAGGCGCCGGGGCACCTCCTTCGTCGCGGGCAGGATGAAGGTGTAGGGACCCGGCGTCGCCGCCTTGATGGCGCGGAAGACCGAGTTGTCGAGGTGCACGAGCTGGCCGAGCTGGGCGAAGTCGGCGCAGACGAGCGTGAAGTGGTGCTTGTCGTCGAGATGCCGGATCCGCAGGATGCGCTCCTTGCCCTCGGGGTTGTCGAGGGAGCACCCGAGGGCGAAGCACGAGTCGGTCGGGTAGGCGATGAGGCCGCCGGATCGCAGGATCTCGACCGCCTGGCCGATGGCCCGGGGCTGGGGGTCCACGGGGTGGACGTCGAAGTACTTCGCCATGCCCTCACCCTGCCATGCGCGGCCCCGCCCGCGTCTCCTGGGGCCGCAATGGCGGCGGAGCGCCTTGCGGAACCGTCCGGCTGGCCCGCGGCCCGATGATGTCGCCGGTGGTGCTGCAGGTGGGGGGGTGATCACCCCACCACCTGCAGCACCATCCGCAGCGTCATCGGCAGGCCTCGCGCTTGGGCCCGCTGACAGCCGTCGCGTTTGAGCACACCCCTGCGGTGCGCGATGCTGGGCCCATGAGCGAGGACGCGGAGCACATCGAGACCGTCGACGTCCCGGAGCGCGAGCGGTTCGAGGTGCGCGACGCCGGCCGTCTCGTCGGGCTGGCGAGCTACGTCGTCGTGCCCGGCAAGGCCGCTCAGGCCGACCGTGTCGTCTTCTTCCACACCGAGGTCGCCGAGGACAGGGAGGGGCAGGGCCTGGCCAGCCGTCTCGCTGCGGCGGCGCTCGATGCCTCCGTGGCGGCCGGTCGTGTCATCGTGCCGGTCTGCCCCTACATCTCGCTCTACCTGCGGCGGCACCCGGAGCCGTATGCCGCCCACGTCGTCGCACCGACGCCCGCGGATCGGCAGGCGGTCGAGGAGGCTGCTGGCCGCGCCGCGCAGGCCGCAGCGGACTGACCGGCTCCCTGCGAGCCTTCTCCGACCCGGCACGGGCCGCCCGACAGGCCGCGTCAGTTCTTGCCGAAGTACGTGCTGGCCTGCATGGCCTCGATGACCGACGGAGTCTGGTGCAGGCCCACGGCATAGCCGCCCAGGTCCTTGACGGTGTCGGCCACCCCGATCACGGGACTGACGAGTCCCCAGGGTGAGGGGTGCAGGTCGGGACCCTTCGCTGGGTTGAGCGCGATCTGGGTGCCGAGGGCGTTGGGCAGCGGGTCGTCACCGACGATGGGCACGTGGTCGACGAAGGACCCGAGCGGGTTCTGCAGCGTCGTCAGGATCTCGCCACGCACGTGGTAGTTGCGAACCTGACCCTGCGACAGTCCTGCGTCGTGGTGACCGAGGGCGGCGGCGGCCAGCACCGTGTTGGGATGGACGCCCGCCGCGTTGAACGTCACGGCCGGGACGTCCGTCGCGACGGAGGCCGTGCTCGCGAGACCGCCGCCCAGTGAGTGCCCCGTCAGCACCATGTTCTCGCTGCCGACGGCCCTGGCGAGGTGCTGGGCGAGCGCGATCGCCTGGAGGTGCTGCGCGCTGAGGTAGCCCATGCCCTGCTGGGCGTTGCTCGCCCAGTCGTTGACGCTGGTCGGGTCGGTACCCGCGAAGGCGAGCACGTAGTCGCCGTTCGCGTCGCGATAGCTGTTCGCGGCGAAGCCGCCCGGACCCGTGAGCGTCCTGGGATCGATCCCCAGTGCCTCGAGCTGCGAGGCGTCGAGGGCGTCGAAGCTGTCGGTGCCCGTGCCGTCGTAGACGCCCTTGGCCAGCTCCGCGAGCTCGAGGTCGATCTCCTGGGGTCTGGTGCCCCGCAGACCGTCGGCGAAGGGCGGTTGAGCCGTCGCCTCGGCACCGACAGTGGCCGACCCGCCGAGCCCGAACGGCAGCAACGGCCCCGGGGTGAGCAGGTTCCCGGTGCCGCCACTGGCCGATCGCTGGGCGCGTGAGTTGGCGGTGAGCCGTGCGGCCATCCGGTCGAGGGCCGAGCCGAGCGACGACAGCGCGCTCGAGGTGGAGCGCCAGCGCTCCTGGGCCGCATCGGCATCTGCGCCACCCCATGAGCGGCCCAGCACGACAAGGGCCCTCGTGCCGTTGGCGCGGATCACCTCGACCTCGCCTGCGCACGCGGTCAGCTCGCGGGCGGCGCGGTCGAGGGCTTCCGGGTCAGCACCCTGGCGGTAGAGCACGCGTTCCTCCTGTCGACGGTGGCCCCACGGTAGGTGGCACCGCGCCGACCGGTCCATGGGGAGCACTCCTCCGCGTGTCGTACGCGAGGAGCGCTCAGCCGCGGAGGTCGGTCAGCATCGCCTCGAAGGGCGTGACGTCCTCGAAGGGGTCGACCCGGCGCGCGCGGGGCTGCCCCGCGAGCAGGGCCGCGAAGGCCGTGCCCGCGCGCTCGATGCGCTCTCCGAGTCGGCCGGCGTCGACGCTGCCCCAGTCCTCGCTCGCCGCGAAGACCGCGACGGGGGCCACGAGTGCGCCGAGGTGGGCGAAGAGCGGCCGGAGGGCGTGGTCGATGGCGAGCGAGTGCCGGGCCGTCCCCCCGGTGGCGCCGAGCAGCACCGGCGTGTCGCGCAGCGTGTCCTTGGGGAGCACGTCGATGAGCATCTTGAACAGCCCGCTGTACGACGCGGCATACACCGGCGTTGCGACGATGACGGCGTCGGCCTCGGCGATCGCGTCGAGACGGACCTGCAGGTCCGGGGAGGCGAATCCGGTGAGCACGTTGTTCGTCAGGTCGTGCGCGACGTCGCGGACGTCGACGACCTCGACGACGACCTCGCGGGGCGCGAGCGCCCGGACGGTCGCCTCGGCCAGGCGGTCGGCGAGCAGGCGCGTCGAGGACGGCTGGGTCACGCCGGCCGTGATGACGGCGATGTGGAACGGGTTCACTTCGTCACCTCCAGGGTGGCGTCGGTGGACGGGGTGGGCGTGCGCTCGGCGGCGAGCCGGCTCGCGTGGGTCGGGGCATCGGGCACGTGGGCGGGCTTTAGCGCGGCGAACTCCTTGCGGAGGACCGGCACGACCTCCTCGCCGAGGATGTCGAGCTGCTCGAGCACCGTCTTGAGCGGAAGACCCGCGTGGTCGAGCAGCCACAGCTGGCGCTGGTAGTCACCGGCGTACTCCCGGAAGCCGAGCGTCTTCTCGATGACCTCCTGCGGGCTGCCGACGGTGAGCGGCGTCTGGCTGGTGAACTCCTCGAGCGAGGGGCCGTGGCCGTAGACGGGCGCGTTGTCGAAGTAGGGCCGGAACTCGCGCACGGCGTCCTGGCTGTTCCTTCGCATGAAGACCTGCCCGCCGAGGCCAACGATGGCCTGGTCGGCGCTGCCGTGCCCGTAGTGCTCGAAGCGGCGACGGTAGAGCTGCACCATCTGCTTCGTGTGGCTGGCCGGCCAGAAGATGTGGTTGGAGAAGAAGCCGTCGCCGTAGTAGGCGGCCTGCTCGGCGATCTCGGGGCTGCGGATCGAGCCGTGCCAGACGAACGGGGGTATGCCGTCGAGCGGGCGGGGCGTCGACGTGAAGCCCTGGAGCGGGGTCCGGTACTTGCCCTGCCAGTCGACGACGTCCTCGCGCCACAGGCGGTGCAGCAGGGCGTAGTTCTCGATCGCCAGCGGGATGCCGTCGCGGATGTCCTTGCCGAACCACGGGTAGACCGGGCCGGTGTTGCCGCGGCCCATCATGAGGTCCATCCGGCCGTTGCTCAGGTGCTGCAGCGTCGCGTAGTCCTCGGCGATCCGAACCGGGTCGGTCGTCGTGATGAGGGTCGTCGACGTGGACAGCAGGATCCGCTCGGTCTGGGCGGCGATGTAGGCGAGCGTCGTCGTCGGAGCCGACGGGATGAACGGCGGGTTGTGGTGCTGTCCGGTCGCGAAGACGTCGAGCCCGACCTCCTCCGCCTTCTTGGCGATGGCGACGGTGGCCCGGATCCGCTCGTGCTCCGTGGGCGTACGGCCTGTCGTGGGGTCGGTGGTGACGTCGCCGACGGTGAAGATCCCGAACTGCATGTGTCCCAGCTCCTTTTGATTGACGATTCAATCATACCGAACGTCACGGGGTCCTCCCCCATTCCCGCTGTGACATCCTGTCGCGGTGAGCGCCGACATCTCCCCCAAGGACCGCTTCATCACGGTCTACGGCCGCAACCCCGTCCACGAGGTGCTCCTCGACCAGGACCTGCACGTCGACAAGGTCGTCATCGCCGACGGGGCCCGCGGCAGCGGCCTGCGCGAGATCCAGCAGGCGGCGCGGCGCCGGGGCGTCGAGGTGCAGCACGCGAGCGCCGAGCGCGTCAAGAAGCTCGCCGGCAACGGCCGACAGGACCAGGGCGTCTTCGCCGACGTCGTGGCGCCGCGGATGCGTCCGCTCGAGGCTGCACTCGAGGCCGACGCGACGTCGTTGCGCGCCGTCCTCGTTCTCGACGGCGTGACGACCCCTGCCAACGTCGGGATGATCCTGCGGTCTGCCACGGCGGCTGGCATCGACGGCATCGTCGTCCCGCGCAAGGGTGTCGCCTCCCTCGACCCGCTCGTCGTCAAGGCCTCGGCGGGTGTCGCCTTCCGCTCCCCCATCCTCAAGGCGTTCACGGCCGCCGAGGCCGTGGCCGACCTCAAGCGCGCGGGCTTCCACGTCGTCGGGCTCGACGCCGGCGGTGACGACGACCTGTTCGCGGCCCACCTGCCGGAGCCGGTCGCGTTCGTCCTCGGCAGCGAGACGGCCGGACTGACGCCCGAGGTGGCCGCGCTCGTCGACACGTGGGTGTCGATCCCCATGGCGGCCGGCGTCKAGTCGCTCAACGTCTCCGCCGCTGCCGCCGTCGTCTGCTTCGAGCTGGTCCGCCGCACCCGCCTCTGAGGCTCGGTGGTCGGTCCGACCGACCACCATGAGGTATGCCGTGAGGCCGGGCCACGCC
>NZ_JBFULD010000190.1:0-8159 GCF_056400505.1 Terrabacter sp. P5_B1 | reverse complement strand
AGGCGCCCCTCGAGTGCTCAGTTCCCCACGCGCGCGGCCCGTCCGGAATTGGGCACTCGACTGGAGGGGCCCGGGTCAGGGGCGCGGGTCGAGGGCGTCGTAGTGGCGGAACGACGGGACCCGCGCGACCGTGACGAGGACGAGCACGACGACGAGGACGCCGCCGACGACGGGCGGCACCCATGTCGCCGTCAGCGTCGCCAGGGTGCCGGCGAACATCTGACCGAGCCGGGGACCGCCCGTGACGACGACGGTGAAGACGCCCTGGGTGCGGCCGCGCAGGTGGTCGGGAACCGCGGACTGCAGGATCGACTGACGGAAGATCGCGCTGATGTTGTCGGACCCGCCGGCGACGGCGAGGCAGAGGGCCGCGAGCGCCAGAGCCCACCGGTTGGCCGCGCCGAAGTCCATCGAGGCCACGGCGTGCCCACCGAGCTCGGTCACGGCGAGCACCACTCCGAAGCCGAGGATCGCGAGGCCGTAGGAGACGATGGCGTTGCGGATCGCGAGCCCCTGCCACCGCAGGCCGGTGACGCGACCGGACCCGAGACTCGACACGATGCCACCGACGGCGAACGACGCGAGCAGGATGCCGGCCGTGACCGAGCCGCCGCCGATGACGATGGCCCCGACGGCCGGGAAGAGCACCATCGGCTGGCCGAAGGTCATCGCGATGATGTCGACGACGAAGCTCATCCGCACGTTGGGCGCCCGGCGCAGGTGCGCCAGCCCGTCCACGACCGACCGGAAGCCACCGGCAGCGACGTGCTCCCCCTCGGGCCGGATGCGAGGCAACGTCCAGAGGCCGAAGAAGCCGGCGAAGAAGAGCACGACGTCGACGGTGTAGGTCCAGGCGTAGCCGGCCCGCGCGACGAGCACGCCGGCCATGCCGGGCCCGACCGTCACCATGACGCCCGCCGAGATGCCGAGCAGGGCCGCCGCCTTGGGCAGCTGCTCCCTCGGAAGCAGGCGCGGCGTGATCGCCTGGCGCGTCGCCGAGGCGATCGTCGCGGCGACGGCGTTGACGGTGGTGATGACGTAGAAGATCCAGACCGCCTCGGCGCCGGCCCACGTGATCGAGGCCAGGACCACGGTCGAGGCCCAGGCGACGGTCGAGGCCGACAGGGCCACGGTGCGCCGGTCGAAACGGTCGGCGATCGCACCCCCGTAGAGGCCGGCGACGACCATCGGCAGCAGTGAGAACCACGCGACGAGCGAGACCATGAAGGTCGACCGGGTCAGGTCGTAGATGTGCAACCCGACGGCCGTGTTGGTGACGAACGTGCCGATGCCGGCGAGGGTGTTGCCGAACCAGAGCCGCGCGAACGCCGGACTCACCCGCAAGGGCGTCACGTCGACGAAGTGCGAGCGACGCGATGAGTCGATCGGCGCGGGGGCCTCAGGGCCGGGTCGTGCGTCGGTCACAGAGCGAAACTACGCCACGGCCAAGGTGCCCGAGAGCGCAGGGAGGCACGCCTCCACCTCGCGCAGTCGCGAGCCGTCGCGGACCCACACCCACCGTCCGTCGGCCGCGCGGCGGGCAACCTGGGTGCGCACCGTGCCGTCGGCGGTGGTGGACGTCGTCATGGCGAGATCCCCGCTGATCACGGCCCGCGAGCTGACGGCAGCGCCCTCGCCGCTCAGGACTCCGGCGGCCATCGCGGCCGCGAGCGCCTCGCGGATGGCGACGGAGCCCGCCGCCTCGCGACCGCGCGGAAGGCTCACGACGGCGTCGGCGGCATACAAACCCACGAGCGCATCGAGGTCGTCCGCGGCGACGCAGGCGGCGAAACGGGACTCGAGGGCCTCCGGGCTGTCAGCCCCGACGGCGGTCGGGTGGGCGGTCGTCGTCATGGGCACACCGTGCCACCGGCCACCGACAGCGCCGCCATATGTACCTTCCGTGGGCACTCGCGACACCACTCTCAAGGAGAGCCCGGGCTACCGGCCTCGGCGCGCGGTCGGCGGTGTTGAATGGGCACCATGTCGCCTCGCCCACTCCACGTCACCTTCGTGTGCAGCGGCAACATCTGCAGGTCACCCATGGGTCACGTGATCCTCCAGCGGATGGTCGACGACGCCGGTCTGTCCGACGACGTCCGGGTCAGCTCGAGCGGCACCGGTGACTGGCACGTCGGCGAGCACGCCGACCCGCGCACCGTCGAGGTCCTCGCCCGCCACGGCTACGACGGGTCGCGGCACCGGGCCCGCGAGTTCGACCCCGACGAGTTCGACGAGTTCGACCTGATCCTCGCCTCCGACGAAGGACACGTGCGCACCCTCAACCGCCTGGCCCGCGCGCCGCACCAGCGCGGCAAGATCCGGCTCGTGCGCGAGTTCGACCCCGCCGCCGTGGCGGCCGGCACCCTCGAGACGGGCGACCCGTGGTACGGCGGAGCGGAGCACTTCGCCCGCTGCTTCGCCGAGGTCGAGGCCGCGTGCCGTGGCATCCTCGACCACGTCAAGGACCAGCTGGACAGTCGGCGGCCGGACACCCTGCGCGCCCGTGTGGACACCGACCAGCCCTGACCCGATGCGAGACGTGAACCTGACCGTGCCCGACTATCCCTACGGCTCCCCGTGCTGGGTCGACCTGCTCGTCAGCGACGTCCAGCGCGCCAGGACCTTCTACGGCGAGCTCTTCGGCTGGCAGTGGCTCGACGGCGACCCCTCTACCGGCGGCTACACGATGGCCCTGCTCGGCGGCCATCCCGTCGCCGGCATCAGCCGCAAGCCCGCCGGCGTCCCCGTCCGGAGCCAGTGGACGACCTACCTGCGCGTCGGTGACATCGAGGTCGCCGAGCGCGCCATCAACACGTACGGCGGCCGCACCCTCGGGCGTCCCGTCGCCATCGGGGCCCTGTCGCGCACCCTGATCGCCGTCGACCCCGGCGGGTCGTACTTCGGTGTGTGGGAGCCGGGCGACCTGCCCGGCAGTGGCGTCCTCGACGAGCCGGGGTCGCTGACGTGGAACGAGCTGCTGACGCGGGACTACGACCGGGTCCAGAACTTCCAGCTCGCCGTGTTCGGCCACGAGTTCACCGACGAGACGGAGCCCGGCGGTCCGCGCTGGGCGACGGCCCACACCGGCGACGGCAACCCCGCCTTCGGGCTCGCGGAGATCGACGACGAGTGGCCGCAGGAGATCCCGCCGCACTGGGTCGCCTCCTTCGCAACACGCGACGTCGCGCCCCGCCTGGACCGGGCACTCGAGCTCGGGGCCACGCTGCTCCAGGGCCCGTTCGACCGCCCGTACGGTCTCGGTGCGGTGCTGAGCGGGCCCGAGGGAGAAGTCTTCTCGCTCCTCGTGCCCGACCTCGCCTGACCGCTCGCCCCTCCCGACCCCTCCCAACCCATCGACCCCACAGGAGCATCCGTGCCCGTCCACGAAGGGCCGTTCGCGCCCGGCACCCCCTGCTGGGCCGACGTCATGGTCGACGACCTCGACGGCGCGCGCGCCTTCTACGGCAGCCTCTTCGGCTGGACCTTCGAGGACCTGCCGCCCGAGGCCGGCGGCTACGTCATGGCCCGCAAGGACGGCCACGTCGTCGCGGGCGCCCTGGCCAAGAACCCGGACGACCCCAACCAGGTCAGCGCGTGGACGGTCTACCTCGCGACCGACGACGTCGACGACGCCGCCAGACGCGCCCGGGCGGCCGGCGGGGTCTTCTTCCTCGAGCCCACGAACCTGCTCCGGGTGGGGCGCATCGCCGTCGGCGCCGACCCAGCCGGGGCGGCCTACGGCCTGTGGCAGGCCAAGGAGCGCCCCGGCACCGACCTCGTCGACGAGCCGGGAGCGCTGTGCTGGGCCGAGTCGATGAGCCGCGACTACGACGCGAGCACCCGCTTCTACTCCGACGTCATCGGCTACCGGCTCCAGGAGATCGGTCAGGACGGCGTCCGCTACTCCGTCGCGAGCCTCGACGGCGAGCGCGCTGTCGCCGGCATCGGGGCCATCCCGGCGCAGGCCCCGGCCGACGTGCCGTCGCACTGGATGACGCACTTCGCCGTGGCCGACTGCGACGCGACCGTCCAGCGGGTCACGGCCCTCGGCGGCTCCGTCATGCAACCGCCCGCCGACACCCGCTACGGCCGGATGGCACTCGTCGCCGGCCCCCAGGGCGAGACGTTCTCGGTCATGCAGCTGCCCGAGCCGTCGACGACCGACTGACCGAGGGCGTATGCCGTGTGACCGGGACCGCGCGCGGCCGCCCGACCGCGACGGACGGCATACGAACCACTCCCCCCGCTCTGGGAGGATGTCGGCATGGCTTCGCTTGCTGACGCAACCCCGCCCATCGCGCTCGGGGCGCTCGACGGCCGCTACCGCGGCGCCGTCGCGCCGCTCGTCGACCACCTCTCCGAGGCGGCCCTCAACCGGCAGCGCGTGCACGTCGAGATCGAGTGGCTGATCCACCAGACGAGCCACGGGATCGTGCCGGGTGTGCGCACGCTGACGGGCGCCGAGATCGCCGCGCTGCGAGCGGTCGTCGACGACTTCGGCACCGACGAGGTCGCCGAGCTCGGCGACATCGAGCGGGTCACCGTCCACGACGTCAAGGCCGTCGAGTACTTCCTCAAGAAGCGCCTGGCCGCCATCGCGCCCGCCGACGAGGACAAGGGCCTCGCCGAGCTCATCCACTTCGGGTGCACGAGCGAGGACATCAACAACCTCTCCTACGCCCTCATGGTCAAGGGCGCCGTCGAGCAGGTGTGGCTGCCGCGCGCGAAGGCGCTCGTCGCCCAGGTCGCGGAGATGGCGCGCGAGCTCAAGGACGTGCCGCTGCTCGCACACACCCACGGCCAGCCGGCGACGCCGACGACGATGGGCAAGGAGCTCGCCGTCCTCGCGCACCGCCTCGGCCGGCAGCTGCGGCGCATCGAGGGACAGGAGTACCTCGGCAAGTTCAACGGTGCCACCGGCACGTTCGGCGCCCACGCGCTCGCCCTGCCCGACGTCGACTGGCCCGCCGTGTCGCGCGCCTTCGTCGAGAGTCTCGGTCTCACGTGGAACCCGCTGACGACGCAGATCGAGAGCCACGACTGGCAGGCCGAGCTCTACGCCGACGTCGCGCGCTTCAACCGCATCCTGCACAACCTCTGCACCGACGTGTGGACCTACATCTCCATGGGCTACTTCGCGCAGGTGCGCGGCCAGGGCACCGTCGGATCCAGCACGATGCCGCACAAGGTCAACCCGATCCGCTTCGAGAACGCCGAGGCCAACCTCGAGGTGAGCAACGCGCTGCTCGACGTCCTGGGCGGCACGCTCGTCCAGAGCCGGCTCCAGCGCGACCTCACCGACTCGAGCATGCAGCGCAACATCGGCACGGCCTTCGGCCACTCGGTGCTCGCCCTGGACAACGTCGCCCGCGGCCTCGCGGGCCTCGACGCCGTGCCCGAGCGGATGGCGGCTGACCTCGAGTCCAACTGGGAGGTCCTCGGCGAGCCGATCCAGTCGGCGATGCGGGCCCTTGGCGCACAGGGCGTTCCGGGCATGGAGGAGCCCTACGAGCGGCTCAAGGAGCTGACCCGGGGACGCCGCATCGACGGAGACGACCTGCGCGAGTTCGTCCGTGGGCTGGGGCTGCCCGCCGAGGTCGAGGCCCGGTTCGTCGCGCTGACGCCGCAGACCTACACGGCCCTCGCGAGCCGGCTCGTCGACGACTACCTCGCCTGACGCCGTCACCCGAGCGCGACAGCGCATCGACGACCATTGGTTGAGCCAGGCCTGGGACACGCCGCACGACACGCCGCGCTCGGGCGATCACGGCGACCAACGGTCGTCCGCGTGCGCCGCACCACGCCTTCTCGTATGCCGTCAAGCGGGCTAACGTGCGTCAGCATGGTCCGCTCCCGACGCGCCACGCTCCGCGACATCGACGAGGCGGCCCTTGCGCTGCCGGAGGTGACGCGCGACCCGCCGACGGGCGGGCGACCCTCGTTCCAGGTGCACGGCAAGACCTTCGCCTTCGCCCGGGGGCCACGCAAGGATGCAGTCGACCCGGCGACCGGCGAGCTGTACGACGACGTCCTGGCCTTCTCGTGCACCGCCGAGGACAAGGAGTCGATGGTCTCCGACCCGGAGTCCCCGTGGTTCACGACGCCGCACTGGAACGGCTACAACGCCGTGCTGCTCCTCGAGCGCGACCTCGGCCGCCTCACCGTCATCGAGCTGCGCGAGGTCGTCACGGACGCCTGGCTGGCGAAGGCTCCGAAGCGGCTCGCCCGGAGCTTCCTCGAGGGCGCCGACACCCCCTACCCCCGATGAGCGCGGAATACCCCAAGGGGGTACCGTGGTTGTCGATGACAAGGAGGTGCCATGGCCGGTTACACCGGGAGCAAGGACGACTACCTCAAGCGCCTGCGCCGCATCGAGGGACAGGTGCGGGGCGTGCAGAAGATGGTCGACGCCGACACGTACTGCATCGACATCCTGACCCAGGTCAGCGCCATCACCAAGGCCCTGCAGGCCGTCAGCCTCGGCCTGCTGGAGGACCACGTGGCCCACTGCGTCGTGGACGCTGCGCGCGAGTCCGACGAGGCGGCGGCCGAGAAGGTGCGCGAGGCCTCCGACGCCATCGCCCGGCTCGTTCGGAGCTGACGTGACCATCCAGAGCACCCCACCAGACGCACCCCGATCCACCCGCCCGAGGAGGCCCCGATGAGCCAGACCGTCCACACCGAGATCACCGTCGCCGGGATGACGTGCGGCCACTGCTCGGCCGCCGTCACCGAGGAGCTGACGGCCCTGCCCGGCGTCACCGACGTCGCCGTCGACCTGCATCCCGGCGAGGACTCGCCCGTCACCATCACGAGCGAGACGCCCCTGGACCGTGCTGCCGTCGATGCGGCCGTCGCCGAGGCGGGCTACACCCTCCGATGAGCGACACCCAGTCCCCCTCCACGACCGCCGAGCACCCGCCCGAGGAGGTGCGCCTCGCGATCACCGGCATGACGTGCGCCTCCTGCTCGGCCCGCATCGAGCGCAAGCTCGCCAAGGTCGCCGGCGTCCAGTCCGCCACGGTCAACCTCGCCACCGAGAAGGCGCAGGTCCGTTTCAGCGCGCCCGTGACGGTCGATGCCATCGTCGCCGAGGTGCAGAAGACCGGTTACGGCGCCAGCGTCCTCGACGACGCGAAGCCGCACGCCGGAGCCACGGCGCACGCCGGAGCCACGTCCCACGCGGGCGCGATCCCTCGCGCCGCCGACCTGCTGCGCAAGCTGCAGGCGAGGTATGCCCGCCGGGACACGCGCCCGCACGACCGGGAGCACACCCCCGACGACCACCTCGACCACCTCGACGACCTCGACCACCTCGACCAGGACAGCCACCTCGAGCACACGCCTGCCCAGGCCGTGCTCAAGCCGCGCCTCGTCGTCGCCATCGCGCTCACGATCCCGGTGCTGCTCCTCGCCATGGTGCTGCCGGCCTTCGCCGCAAGCCCCTGGCTGCAGTTCGTCCTCGCGACGCCCGTCGTCTTCTGGTGCGCGTGGCCCTTCCACCGCGCCGCTGCCGTCAACGCCCGCCACCTCGCCTCGACGATGGACACCCTCGTGTCGCTCGGTGTGCTCGCCGCGTGGGGCTACTCCGTCGTCGAGCTGCTGCAGGGCGGCATGCACCTCTACTTCGAGGTCGCCTCGGTCGTCACGACGTTCCTGCTCGTCGGCCGCTTCCTCGAGGCCCGCGCGAAGGACTCCGGCAAGGACGCCCTGCGCTCGCTGCTCGACCTCGGCGCCAAGGACGTGTCGGTCCTGCGGATCGACCCCCGGTCGCGGATCACGAGCGAGACCCGGATCCCCGTCGGCGAGCTCGTCGTCGGCGACCAGTTCATCGTGCGTCCGGGCGAGAAGGTCGCGACCGACGGCGTCGTGCGCGACGGCTCGAGCGCGGTCGACGCGAGCCTCGTCACCGGCGAGTCCACCCCCGTCGACGTCTCCCCCGGCGACCCCGTCACCGGCGGGTCGATCAACACGACCGGCCGCATCGTCGTCGAGGCCCGCAAGGTCGGGGCCGACACGATGCTCGCCGGCATCCAGCGGCTCGTCGAGACGGCACAGACCGGCAAGGCCGACGTCCAGCGCCTCGCCGACCGCGTCTCGGCCGTCTTCGTGCCGGTGGTGCTCGCCGTCGCCGTCGTCACCTTCGTCGCCTGGCT
>NZ_JBFULD010000189.1:0-8264 GCF_056400505.1 Terrabacter sp. P5_B1 | reverse complement strand
CGAGCTCACGCTGCCCTCGGAGATCGTGGCCGCGCTGGACGACGTCTCGGCCTAGCCGGCGCGGCGCGCCGCGTCAGGCGCGGGAGCTCTTGCCCTCGGTCGTGCCCGTCACACCCGTCGCGCCGACGTCATCGTTGTCCTCGACGTCGTCGACGTCGTCGAGGTCGTCGTCCTCGTCGTCCGCGTACTCGTCGTCATCATCGTCATCGTCGTCGTCTTCGTCATCGTCATCGTCGTCGTCCTCCTCGTCGTAGTCGTCCGAGTCGAGGCCGGCGTAGACGCGGCTCTCGGTGCCGTCCTCGTCCTCGTGACCGTCGAATTCGTCGCCGTAGATGGCGAGGGGCGTGGCGACCTCGGTCGCCTCGTAGAGGGCCTCGTCGTAGTCGTCGAAGGCCTCGGCAAGGTCCTGCGCGGCAGCCATCACCATGGGGTGGTCGGGGTCTCGGCTCGCGTTCGCGGCCTCCAGGTGACGTTCGAGGGCGGCGATCAGCTGCTCGAGGGCGGCGCGGGGGTCGACGGTCATGCCTCGACCGTAGTGGACCCCCGCAAGCGTGAGAACCGAATCCGTGCCCGGATCGGCTGGAAACACGACGGTCCCGCAGCGGGCCGTGCTCACTGCGGGACCGTTCACGCGCGGTTGTCGGGCCGTTCACCCGACGGCGGCGCGCGGCGTCACATGGGCGCCTTGACCGTGTCGGCCGCCGGCGGGGCCGTGACGTCGACCGGCTCGCCGTACTTGCTCATCGTCATGTCGGCCTTGACGCCCGACAGGTCGAAGGTGACCTTGCGCAGCTGGTTCTTCTCGTCGAGCCAGGCGGTGTACGCGATGGTGCTGGGCAGCTGCGTCTTGGCGTCGGTCGGCAACTGGGCCTGCATGGCCTTGGTGTCCAGCGTCAGGTCGTACTTCCACGTCTTGTCACCGTCCACGGTGTCCTCGCCGGCGTACTTCACGTCCGTCACGGCCGCCCCGAACTGGTCGTACATCTTCGTGGGGTCGGCCTGGTCGAGCGACTGCGACAGCTGCTTGCCGATGGTGGAGCTGCTGTCGATGACTGCCCACTTGCCCGCGGGCAGGCCGGGGAATCCCTTCATGTAGACCTTCTTGTCGACGAGGATCATGTCGACCTTCATCGACGACCCCATGTCCATCGTCATCTTCATGGCCGGGTTGCCGGGGTCCACCTTCGTGTCACCGGAGATGGCGATCTTCTGGCCGGCGGCATCCATCGTCATGTTCACGTGCGCGGTCGTGGCGTTCTTGCCGGCCTCCTTCATGGCGGCGACGAAGGACGCCTTGTCCTTGTACGGCTGCCCGGCGGCGGGAGCGTCGCTCGTCGCGGCTGCCGAGCTGGCCTGCGTCTGGCCCGCCGCAGGCGCCGGGGTCTCGCTCTTGCCGCAGGCCGCGACGCCGAGCACGGCAGGGAGAACGATGACTGCTGCCGCGATGCGGCGGGTGTTCCACTTCATGGGTGTTGACCTCCTGGGCCCTTGACGCCGGACGGTTCCGGGCGGTTCCGCTGTTGCGCCGCGCCGCACGGGGTCGCGCTCGGTCCCGGGTCTGCGGTCGAATGACCCAGCGACGGTATCGCGGGCACCTGTCCGCCACGCCACGCATACGGTCTCGGTGGGGTCACGGTTGGTGTCAGAATGGATGGCGATGACGGATTACGAGTACCGGGTCCTCACGTTCGACCGCCACACGTCGAAGGCCCAGGCGCGGCAGGCGGTCCGTGAGCATGCGGAGTACGGCCGTTGGGAGCTCTCGCGCACGGTGATCTACGAGGGCGGCGTGCGGCGGATGTGGCTGCGGCGCAAGATCATGCGCGTCCAGCGCACGGCCTGACGCGTCGCCCGACCTCAGCAGGTCCGCAGGAGGTCACCGAGGACGCGTGCCCCGAACCGCAGCGAGTCGACGGGCACGCGCTCGTCGATGCCGTGGAACATCGGCGCGAAGTCCAGGTCGGCGGGCAGCCGCAGCGGTGCGAAGCCGTAGCCGCTGATGCCGAGCCTGCTCAGGGCCTTGTTGTCCGTGCCGCCCGAGAGGCAGTAGGGCAGCACGGCCGCCTCGGGGTCCTCGCGGAGCAGCGCCTGCTTCATCGACTCGACGAGGTCACCGGAGAAGGGGGCCTCGAGCGCGACGTCCCGGTGCACGACCTCCACCTCGACGTGCTCCCCGGCGAGCTCGCGGATCGTGGCCATCAGCGCGTCCTCGTGCCCCGGCAGGAAGCGGCAGTCGACCGCGGCCGTCGCCGTCTGGGGGATGACGTTGTGCTTGTAGCCCGACCCGAGCATCGTGACGTTGGCGGTGTCGCGCAGCGTGCCGCGCACGAAGCCCTGGGCGCCCCCGAGCGTCGCGAGCAACGGCTCGAGGTCACCGTCGGCCGTCGAGAGGCCGGTCAGGGTGCCCAGCGTGTCGAGCAGCTCGCGGACCGAGGCGATGTACTCGCGGGGCCACTCGTGGGCGGCGATCCGTCCGATGGCACCGGCAAGACGCACGATGGCGTTGTCGCCGTTGGGCACGGAGCCGTGGCCGGCGCGTCCGTGGGCGCGCAGCCGCAGCCACGCGATGCCCTTCTCGGCCGTCTGGAGCAGGTATGCCCGCTGCTGGCCACCGGGCGTCGGCACCGTCACGCTGTAGCCGCCGACCTCGCTGATCGCCTCGGAGACCCCCTCGAACCATTGCGGGTGGTGGTCGACGAGCCAGTGGCTGCCGTGCGTGCCGCCGGCCTCCTCGTCGGCGAAGAAGACGAAGGTCGTGTCGCGGGCGGGCTTGGTCCCGGTGCGGGCGAAGTGCCGGATGTTCGCGAGGATCATCGCGTCCATGTCCTTCATGTCGACCGCCCCGCGACCCCAGATGCAGCCGTCGCGCTCCTCGGCGGCGAAGGGGTCGACCCGCCAGTCGGCGGCGTTGGCCGGGACGACGTCGAGGTGGCCGTGCACCGCGAGGCCGGGCCGCGAGGAGTCCTCACCCTCGAGGCGTACGACGACGGTGGCGCGGCCGGGCTCGCTCTCGAGCAGCGTGCCGTCGAGGCCGACCTCGGCGAGCTCGCCCATGACGTACTCGGCCGCCTTGCGCTCCCCCGGTCCGGACCCGTCACCGTAGTTCGACGAGTCGATCCGGATGAGCTCCGCACAGATCCGCGCCACCTCCGCATCGGCTGTCGGTGCGGGTGTCCCGGTGCGCGCGGCGTCGTCGTGGCTCATGCCGATCAGCGTATGCCGCGGCCTTCCGACGCCTGCGACCACCCGTTTGGTCTTTTGGTCAGGCCCCGTGTAACGTTTCGCCTCGCCGCAAGGGAATCCCACGAGCCCCTTGCATCACCTCGTCGGGGTGGCGGAATGGCAGACGCGCTAGCTTGAGGTGCTAGTGCCCTTAACGGGCGTGGGGGTTCAAGTCCCCCCCTCGACACCATGAGACCCCCGGGTTCCTGCAGGTCAGGACCCGGGGGTCTTCTCGTGCCCACGGCCTCCCCTGGCCCTGCCGCTCACCTGCCCGGATTCTCTGTCCGCCCCTCCGCGACGGCCGTAACCTTCGAAGGTGAGCGACGAGAACGTGGCCGGCCTGGCTGACGAGCTCTACGACGCGATCGGGCTGCTGCGACGGCGGTCACGCCGACTCGTGGGCGCCCCCCTGCCGGAGCTCGCCCTGTCCGGTGCCCAGCACGAGCTGCTGCGCGTCGTCCGGCGCAACCCGGGTGTCACGGTGACCGAGGCGGCCCACGTGCTCGGGCTCGCCGCCAACACCGTCTCGACCCTCGTGGGCCAGCTGCTCCCCCTCGGTGTGCTCGTCCGCGACCGCGATGCAACCGACCGCAGGGTGGCCCGCCTCGACCTCACGCCCTCCGCTCGCGAGAGTCTCGAGCAGTGGCGCGACCGGCGGACCCAAGCGACGGCGACGGCCTTGGCCCGGCTGCCCGCCGACGAGCGTGCCCATCTGGCCGAGGCTCTGGCCATCATCGTCCGGATCGCCGCCGACCTGCCGGAGAACTCCGAGGCCCCCGAGCCGGCCGCGCCGTCATCCTCGCCCGAGGCCACCTGAGACCGTCCCCAGACCGACCGTCGCGCGCGTGACCGTACGCTGTGCCGCGTGACCTTCCTGCGCGCCCTCTTCACCCTGCTCCGGGGGCGCGGTTTCCGCCGGCTCTTCGTCAGCCGGGTCACGTCGTCGTTCAGCGACGGCGTCTTCCAGGTCGCGCTCGCCAGCCACATCCTCTTCAACCCGGAGAAGGCCGCCGACGCGCGTGGCATCGCCATCGCCTTCGCCGTCGTGCTGCTGCCCTACACCGCCCTCGGACCGTTCGTCGGGGTGCTGCTCGACCGGTGGCCCCGACGTCGGGTCATCGTCGTCAGCCAGCTCGTCCGCGCGGCGGCGATCCTCGCCGTCACCGGACTCGTGACCGGCGCCGACACCGGTCCGGCGTTCTTCGGGCTCGTCCTGCTGGTCTTCTCGGTCAACCGGTTCATCCTCGCCGGGCTCGGGTCGGCCATGCCGCACGTCGTGGCGCGCGAGGCTCTCGTCAGCGCGAACTCCGTCGCCCCCACGTGCGGTTCGCTCGCCTACCTGCTCGGCGGGGCCATCGGCACCGGTGTCCGCGCCCTCGGGGGAAGTGACGTCCTCGACGTGCTCCTCGCCGCCGTGGGGGTCCTCGCCGCAGCGTGGGCGGCGACCAGGTTGCCCTTCATCGGGCCTGATGACACGAGCGGGGCACCCTCCGTCGGGCAGATCACGAGGTCGGTCATCACGGGGCTCGTCGAGGCGGCGCGCACCCTGCCGCGTCGGGCGCGCCTGCTCTTCGGCCTCGTCTTCGTGACCCGCATCCCGTTCGGCTTCCTCCTCCTGCAGACCCTCCTGCTCTTCCGTGGCCCCTTCGAGGGCGGCCACGGCGCCAGGGGTTTCGGCGTCGCCGCCGCCGCGTCGGCGCTCGGGTTCGCCTCGGCGGCCTTCGTCACCCCGTGGCTCGCTCCCCGGCTCACCGCCATCCCGTATGCCGTGCGGATGCTCGCGCTCGGCGCACTCGTCTGTGCCGTGCTGGGGCCCTTCCTCACGCCGTGGAGCATCGTCGTCGTGGGCTTCGTCGTCTCGTTCACGTCGCAGTGCGTCAAGATCACAGTCGACTCGCTCCTCCAGGCGCACGTCGACGACCACCTGCTGGGGCGGGCGTTCTCCGCCTACGACGTCGTCTACAACGCCGGCATGGTGGCTGCCGCCGCCCTCGGCGCGTTCGTCCTGCCGGAGAGCGGCCTCGCGTGGTGGCCGCTCGTCGCGTTCGCGGTGCTCTACGGCGCGACGGCGATGCTGCTCGGCGGCCTCTGGTCACGCGCCACCGTGCTCGACCACGAGCGGCCACTAGGCTGACCGCGTGCTTCCCGAGCTGACCGCCACCCGCTACGTGACGCCGCTCAAGGAGGGCGGGTCGCTGCCGGGGATCGTCGAGGCGGACGACGACGGGACGTACGTCCTGAAGTTCCGCGGCGCCGGTCAGGGGCTCAAGGTCCTCGTGGCCGAGGTGCTCGTCGCCGGGATCGCCCGGCTGCTCGACGTGCCCGTGCCCGATCTGGCCGTGATCCGCCTCGACCCGCGCATCGCCAAGTACGAGGCCGACGAGGAGGTCCAGGACCTCCTCACGGCGTCCGTCGGGACCAACCTCGGCGTCGACTTCCTGCCCGGCTCGCTCGGCTACGACGGGTCACGCCCACCCGATCCCGACCTCGCGGAGCGGATCATCTGGCTCGACGCGCTGACCGCCAACGTCGACCGCACGTGGTCCAACCCCAACCTGCTCGTCTGGCACGGCCGCACCTGGGCGATCGACCACGGCGCCGCGCTCTACTTCCACCACTCGTGGCCGAGCAGGGCGCCCTCCCCCGAGCGCTTCGCCGCGCAGCCCTTCGACGCGAGCCGCCACGTCCTGAGCGACGTCGCCGGCGACGTCGGCCGACGCCACGACGAGCTCGCTGCCCGGCTCACGCCGGAGGCCCTCGGGGCCGTCATCGCCGAGGTGCCCGACGAGTGGATCGAGCCCACGGCCGACCTCGCTGACGCGCCTGCGGTGCGGGCGGCATACGCCCTGATGCTGCGCGCCCGCCTCGAGGGGCCGCTGACGTGGGTCCCGACGGGGGTCGCGGCATGAACGCGTACCAGTACGTCCTGCTCCGGCTCGTCCCTCGCGTCGACCGCGAGGAGTTCATCAACGTCGGCGTCGTGCTCTATTCGCAGGACGCCGGGTTCCTCGACGCCGCCTGGGAGCTCGACGAGCGCCGCGCGGGCGCCCTGTCCCCGTCGTGCGACCTCGACGGGGTGCGGTCGATGCTCGAACGCGTGCGCGCGGTGTGCCGCGGTGAGACGGGGCGCGGGCTGCCGACCCTCGACAAGCCAGGCCAGCGCTTCGGGTGGATCATCGCGCCGCGCTCGACGGTGGTGCAGCCGGGACCGGTCCACGGGGGCCTCTGCGACGACCCGGCCGTCGAGCTCGAACGCCTCCTCGACYGGCTCGTCCGACCCGCGCACGCCTGACCTGCCGACGCCTGAGTCGGTCCGGTCAGCCTCGAGCGCGGAGGGCCCACATCGCGACGGCGCTCGCCGCGGCGACGTTGAGCGAGTCGACGCCGCCCGCCATCGGGATGCGGAGCGTGAGGTCGGCCTCGGCCACCGTCCGGTGCGACAGGCCGTCGCCCTCGGTGCCGACGACGAGGGCAAGTCGCTCGGGCGGCTGCGTCTCGAGGTCGTCGAGCGACACCGAGTCGTCGGAGAGCGCCATCGCGGCGACCTTCAGGCCGGCGTCGTGCAGCAGGCCCATCCCCTGGGGCCACGGGTCGATCCGGGTCCACGGGACCTGGAAGACCGTGCCCATGGAGACGCGGATCGACCGGCGGTAGAGCGGGTCCGCGCAGCGGGGGGTGATGAGGACCGCGTCGACGCCGAGCGCGGCGGCCGAGCGGAAGATCGCGCCGACGTTCGTGTGGTCGACGACGTCCTCGAGGACGATGACCCGCCGCGCGTCGGCGAGAAGTGACTCCACGCTCGGGAGCGGCGGCCGCTGCATCGCGGCGAGCGCCCCCCGGTGGAGGTGGAAGCCGGTCAGCTGCTCGATGACGTCGTGGTCCCCGAAGTAGACCGGGATGCCGTCCGCCTCGGCGTCGGCGACGATGTCGGCGAGGTCGTCGAGCCACCGCCGCGCCATGAGGTAGGACCGTGGCCGGTGGCCGGCCCGCAACGCCCGACGGATGACCTTCTGGCTCTCGGCGATGTAGAGCCCGCGCTCGGGTTCGGTCCGCCGGCGCAGCACGACGTCGGTGAGCGACACGTAGTCAGCCAGGCGCGGGTCGGTGGGGTCGGAGATCTCGATCGGCACGCCGTCAGGCTAGTGGTGGTGCTGCACTCCCCCGGCATCGTGGGGGCGGGCCCGCGCTGGGCTGACTGTCAGGGGAGCCAGACGAGCTTGACGATGGCGACGAGGCCGATGACGATGATGAGTGCCCGGAGCATGTTCGGCGGGATGCGGCGCCCGACCCGCGCCCCGATCATCCCGCCGACGAAGGCACCGACCCCGATGAGGACGACGACGAGCCAGTCGATGTGCTCGCGCGCGAAGAGGACGAACACCGTTGCGGCCACGAGGTTCACGACGAGCGACAGGACGTTCTTGTAGCCGTTGAGGCGCTGCAGCGGCTCGAGGCTCAGGGCGCTGAGCAGGCCCATGAGCAGCACGCCCTGGGCGGCGCCGAAGTAGCCGCCGTAGACCCCGGCCAGGAAGACCCCTCCGGCCATGGCCGGCGTGTGCCAGCGAGGCGTGCGCGCCCCCTCGCCCCCGGCGTGAACGTGTGCCTGGATGCGCGGACCGGCGACCACGAGGACCAACGCGATGAGGATGAGCACCGGCACGATGGCCCGGAAGGCTGCAGCCGGCAGGACGAGCAGCAGGCCTGCCCCGACCACCGACCCGACGAACGACATCGGCATGAGACGGCGCAGGGTGCGCCCCTGTCCGCCGAGCTCGTGGCGGTAGCCCCAGGCCCCGGTGACGCCACCGGCGACGAGACCGATGTTGTTCGACACGTTCGCGACGAGCGGGTTGATGCCGAAGAAGAGCAGCGTCGGGAAGGTGATCAGCGTGCCCGAGCCGACGATGGTGTTGATGACGCCGGCGCCGGTCCCGGCCAGCGCGATGGCGACGGCGGACCAGAACGACACCCGGTCACCCTACAGAGGGTGACCGGGTGTCGTCGGACGGTGTCCGTCAGCGCTGGACCGGAGGCTCCGGCGG
>NZ_JBFULD010000188.1:0-8299 GCF_056400505.1 Terrabacter sp. P5_B1 | reverse complement strand
CCTCGCGTCAGCGGGTTCGGACGATGACGGTGTTGGGCACCTTGTCGTGCAGTCCCCGGCCGTCGCGGTCCCACACGACGGCGGGCAGGAAGAGGCAGAGCAGGACGGTTCGGGCCATCGCCTGCAGCGGCAGGACGCGGTCGCCGACCAGGGAGCGCACCTGCAGGCCCACGATCCGGTGGCCGATGGTGAACCCGACCGTGCCGACGAGCACGAGGTGCATGACGCYGAACACCGCGAGCACCACGAAGCCCTGGGCGCCCGAGGCCGGAGGCTGCGAGAACGGCAGCGGCACCCCGAAGAGACCACGCGCGATGAACGAGGCGATCGTCCAGTCGATGAGCACACCCGCGAAGCGGATGCCGAAGCCGGCCACGGAGCCGGGTCCCTGCGGTGGCAGGCCGAGGTCGCGCCCGCGGTACTGCCCCGCGGCGTTCGTACGCTCTCGGGGGCCCTGGAGCCATGAGCCGAAGTCCTTGCGGTCCACCACGGGACCAGCCTAACGAGACCTGGTCCGGGCTCCTTGCGCGGGCCTGCCCTTCCGTAACACCCGCGAAACATGAGGGTCATGGCCGAGAAATCGCCGGTGGGTAGGGTCGTCACCGACAGCACGAGGCCGTCCCTCGATCCCTGCCGCTCCGACGAGCCCAGGTCCGGGCGACCTCGCCCCACATCAGGAGGTTGGATGTTCAGCTCAGCTGACGAGGTCCTCACGTTCATCAAGGACGAGGACGTCAAGTTCGTCGACATTCGGTTCTGCGATCTGCCCGGTGTCATGCAGCACTTCAACGTGCCGGCTGAGTCGGTCGACGAGGACTTCTTCACCGTCGGGCAGATGTTCGACGGGTCCTCGATCCGTGGCTTCCAGGCGATCCACGAGTCCGACATGAAGCTCGTGCCCGACCCCGCGACCGCCTTCGTCGACCCGTACCGCGTCGAGAAGACCCTGGTCATGAACTTCTCGATCCTCGACCCGTTCACGGACGAGCGCTACAGCCGCGACCCCCGCAACATCGCGAGCAAGGCGGAGGAGTACCTCAAGTCCACCGGCATCGCCGACACCGCGTACTTCGGCGCCGAGGCCGAGTTCTACGTCTTCGACGACGTGCGCTTCGAGACGAAGCAGAACGCCGGCTACTACTTCATCGACTCCGTCGAGGCCGCGTGGAACACCGGCCGCGAGGAGGAGGGCGGCAACAAGGGCTACAAGACCCGCTACAAGGGCGGCTACTTCCCCGTCTCCCCCGTCGACCACTTCGCCGACTTCCGCGACAAGATCTGCCTCGAGCTCAAGGAGGTCGGTCTCAACGTCGAGCGCAGCCACCACGAGGTCGGCACCGCGGGCCAGATGGAGATCAACTACCGCTTCAACACGCTGCTCCACTCCGGCGACGACCTCATGAAGTTCAAGTACGTCGTCAAGAACTCGGCGTGGAAGCAGGGTCACACCGCGACCTTCATGCCGAAGCCGCTCTTCGGTGACAACGGCTCGGGCATGCACACGCACCAGTCGCTCTGGAAGGACGGCGAGCCCCTCTTCTACGACGAGCGCGGCTACGGCGGTCTGTCCGACCTCGCGCGCTGGTACATCGGCGGCCTGCTGAAGCACGCCCCCTCGCTGCTCGCGTTCACCAACCCGACGGTGAACTCCTACCACCGCCTGGTGCCCGGCTACGAGGCTCCCGTCAACCTGGTCTACTCCGCTCGCAACCGTTCGGCCTGCGTCCGCATCCCGATCACGGGCACGTCGGCCAAGGCCAAGCGCATCGAGTTCCGCGTCCCCGACCCGTCGGCCAACCCGTACCTGTGCTTCGCCGCGCAGCTCATGGCCGGTCTGGACGGCATCAAGAACCGCATCGAGCCCCCGGAGCCGGTCGACAAGGACCTCTACGAGCTGCCGCCGGAGGAGCACGCCGCGATCGAGCAGGTGCCCGGCTCGCTTCCCGAGGTGCTCAATGCCCTCGAGGCAGACCACGACTACCTCCTCGAGGGCGACGTGTTCACGCAGGACCTCATCGAGGCCTGGATCGAGTACAAGCGCAAGAACGAGGTGGACCCGATCCGCTTCCGTCCGCACCCGCACGAGTTCGAGATGTACTTCGACATCTGAGACTCATGTTCCGCTGACCTGCGGCGTCTCGCGTAAAGGGCGTCTGACCTGCGCATTTGTCTTTTGGCATCTGTCATCGTCAGGCGCCCTTTCGCGTTGCCATGTGCCATGGATGTGCCATCAGGCTGCCGTGGCAGCCCGTCGTGCGCGAGGCCCATGGCGGCCCGTGAAAGGCCCGGTCCTGTGGCCGCCCATCCTCCCCCGGGACCGCCCCGACTCGGGCCGCGCCCCGTCGTGGCCCTCTCGCGGTCCTGTGGGCCCGCCCTGCCCGATGCCGTGGCGCGTGCCTGCGCCCGTCCCTGCGACCCCGCAAGCGCCCCCCGCCTGCAACCTCGCGGCCCCCGAGCCCGCCACCCTCGGAAGGGTGTGGTACTCCCAAGCGTGAACCGACAGCCCACGACCCCCGGTCAAGCCTTTTCTCGCGGCCGCAGGATTAGGAGAGACGAGCCTTCACGTAGCGGTTGAGGGCTGTGTCCTCGGCGCGGATCGCGGCAGAAGCGGACGTCGGCTGTGGGCCCGCGCGCCCTGCGACTGTGTCGACCAGGGGTGTCTGACCGTGCTTGCGACGGGATCGCTCTCAGCCCACCAGCAGCGCGAGCGCCGAGACGGCCGTGGCAGCCAGTACCGCCTGGTCGAACCGGGTCTGGCTCAGTCGGCGGGCCGTGTGGAGCCCGACCCATGTGCCGACCAGCACGAAGGGCAGAAGCGCCAGTGTCCGCGAGAGCGTCTCGCTGCCGAAGAGCCCGAGTCCGACGCTGAAGGGCACTTTGCAGAGGTTGACGCCGAAGAAGAACAACGCGCTCGTGCCGAGGAACCGCGGCTTGTCGACTCCCTGCGCGACGAGGTAGAGCGTCATGACCGGTCCTGCGGCGTTAGCGGTCATCGTGGCGAAGCCGGCGGCCGCTCCGGTGCCCCCGGCTGCCGCACGTGACGAGCCCACGCGGGAAGCGTCCAGCGACCGCCAGTTCAGCACAAGCTGAAGCGCCGCCAGGACGAGAAGCAGGCCGCCGATGGCGCGACGGAGCGTGCTGTCGTCGGCGCGGGAGAGGAAGAGCGCGCCGAGGAGCAGGCCCGGCAGGACGGCGGGGAGGAGTCGCCGGAGCAGTGCGAGGTCGGCATCGCGGCGGTAGTGCCACACCGCGACGACATCACCGACGATGAGCAGCAGCAGGATCGCCGCCGTCGACTCTCTGGTGGGCAGGACTAGGGCGAAGATGGCCACGGCGATGCTCGCGACGCCGCCGATGGCGGTCTTGGCGAAGCCGATGAGCAGGGCGGCGACGGCCAGGAGCGCCAGAGCGGCAGGGGTCATCGGCTGTTCCTGTGCCGGTGACTGGCCGGGACGCATCTCATCACGGCACTGCGCCTTGGTCGGCTCGTTCCAGGACGTGGCGCGTGCTGGCGGCGGCGCGGGCGAGCGCCTCGCGGACCGGCTGGGCTCGATGCTCGTCGGAAAGGATCTCGACCCCCCATGGCCCGTTCCACCCGGCCGCGCGCAGGGCCGTGATCATGCCGGTCAGGTCGAACGCGCCCTCGCCGCAGTAGCGGCGGCGATGCACGGTGTCCTCGAACAGCGTCCCGGTGACTTGCGCGTCGGCGTCGTTGAGCTCCACGCCGACGATGCGGTCCTGCGGGACGTCCGCGAGCTCGGAGGCGGGTGTCTGCGCCCGGGCGACGTGCCACGTGTCGATGATCACGCCACCTGCCTGGTGTCCCGCATCCGCGACGAGCCGCAGACCGTCGTGCAGCGTCTTGACGTTGGACCAGGGGAAGAACTCGAGGCCCAGGCGTGCGCCGACATCGGCGGCCTGGGCCGCCAGTGCCGCAAACCGAGCTGTCCACAGGTCACGGTTCCACGGGCCGTCGTCGCCATCCGGAGTGACCTTGAGGTGTCGTGCGCCGAGCACCTCCGCAGCCTCCAGGAGCCCATGGCGGACTCGATCCGACTCCTCGCGATGGCGGCCGTCGTCCCACCAGTACGGGATGGCCTCGAGCTCCAGGTGGGAGATCCCGTTGTCGGCGAGCAAGGCTCGGATGCCTTGAAGGCCATACGCCGCAACGGCCGCCGGGAGGTCGTCGGAGAGCAGCCCGAAACCGCGGAAGCCGGCCGCTGAGGCGGCTTCCATCCGTTCCCGCAGGCTCAGCGGACTGCGCAGGTCGGACCGGCCCGACGCGGCATCGCCTGCGCTGGTCCAGCAGGTGGCGAGCAGCACGTCAGACTCTTGAGGCGGCGCCGCAGTCGTCATGAGTGCCGGACCTCGTCGACCCGCACCGGACGACGCTCTGCCAAGGACAGGGCCGCGGCTTCGGCGATGTGGGCGACGGCCAGGGCGTCGTCAACCGTGCACGGCGACTCGCGTCGTCCGGCAACCACGTCGGTGAAGGCATGCAGCTCGGCCTCGAAGGCGGCGCCGAGCCGGTCCATGAAGAACGTCGCAGGTGGCCCGGAGGGCCACGCTGAGCCAGGTTCGAGGTTGCGCAGCGGAGTGGTGTCACTCCACCCCGCGGCGACGCTGTCGCCAGTCCCGTGCAGCTCGAGCCGGACGTCATACCCGCGCGGGTTGTAGCGGCTGTTCGAGACAACCGCGGTCGCGCCATCGTCGAAGGTCAGCACCGTGGCCGCTGTTGCCACGTCACCGAGCTCGGCGAAGAAGTCCTCGCCCCGTGCGCTGCCCGTGGCGTAGACCTCGACGACCTCTCTGCCCGTCACCCACCGGACGGTGTCGAAGTCGTGCACGCTGCAGTCCCGGAAGATCCCACCGGAAGCCGCGATGTACTCGCGTGGCGCGGGCGCTGGGTCGAGGGTGGTAGAGCGCACCGTGTGGACCCAGCCGAGCTCCCCCGACTCCACGGCCGCACGGGCGGCGCTGAAGGCCGGGTCGAAGCGGCGCGGGTAGCCGACCTGCACCGGGACCGCGCTCTCCCTCACGTACTGAGCGATGGCTGCGGCTTCGGCGAGGTCAGCCGACAGTGGCTTCTCACAGAAGACCGGCAGCCCGGCGTCGACGCCGGCCCTGATGAGCTGCGTGTGGGCGTTCGTGGCCGCAGCGATGACGAGGGCCTCGATGCCGCTCTCGAGGAGCCTCTCAGGCGAGTCGGCCGGCTCGGCACCCACCCGCTCGGCGACGGCCCGCGTCGCCGCCGGGACAACGTCCGTCACGACGAGGGAGTCGACGGCGGGCAGCCGGCAGAGGGTGGCAGCGTGGAACGAGCCGATCCTGCCGAGTCCGATCAGACCAAGGCGCATGGGTTCTCCTCGAGATGTGCTGGTGGCGCCACGACGGCGCTTCGTGGCCGCGGCTGCGCCTGAGGACGTCGTGGCCCAGGCCGGTCACTTCAGCCTGAGGGCACCTACACCGGCGTTGCGCCGAGCAAAGCCCTCAAAAGTCCCTCACGGCTCGAGCAGGGCGTCTGGCTTCGCCCTCAGTGGACGTTGATCCGCGGGGGAATGTTGTATGCCGTGACGACCTCGACGTTGGCCGCGACGGACGTGGGCGCGCCCGGCATCAGCCGGTGCGCGCGCATCACCTGACGCACGCCGTTGCGCATGTCGGCGTGGAGATCATGGTTGAGGACGGCGGTGAGCACTCCCGAGCGCAGCAGTTCCAGGTTGTCCTCGTCGAGGTCGTGCCCGATGAAGACCCCGGGCGGGCGGCCTGCGTCAGTGAAGGCCCGCGAGATGGCGCGATTGCCACCCCCGACCGAGTAGACCGCGCAGACGCCCGGCTGCTCGGTGACCAGGTCGGCCGCGCGTGCTCCCATCGTTGCGTCGAGGCCGTCGCTGTCGGTGATCCTGTGGATGCGCCGACGGGGCGCGAGGCGCGACAGAGCCGAGGTGAAGGCCTCCGCCCGCTCGCGCTCACCGAAGAAGAACGACCGGCTCAAGGTGAGCAGCACGTCCCCGGGCCGGTCGCCGAGGACCTGCGTCACGAGATAGGCGGCCGTGGCCCCGGCCGCGGCGTTGTCCAGTCCGACGTACGCCACCCTCGCGCTGTCGCGGACGTCGGTGACGAGGGTGACGACAGGGATGCCGCGGACGGCCAGCCGGTCGACGGCAGACGCGACGGCGGGGTCGTCAGGCGCCTTGAGCACCACGCCGTGGCAGACGCGTCCGCGCCGACCCAGTCCGTCGAGCACCTCCACCGCGGCGGCGACATCGGCGTTCTCGCGCAGGTGGAAGCGCGCCCGGACCGCGGCTGGGCGCAGCGCGGGAAGCTCGTCCTCGAGTGCCGACCTCACAGCAGAGCTGAACCGCGACGGGGCCTGGATGACGACGTCGAGCAGCAGCGTGCGAGCGGCGAGGCGCAGCTGGGTCTGCTGGCGGTCAAGGTCGAGCACGGCCTGCTCGACGGCGCGCACCGCCCGRGCGCTCGCCCCCGGACGGCCGTGCAGCACGCGATCGATCGTCGCCTCCGAGAGCCCTGACTGCTCGGCGATGTCCCGCACTCGGTGGGACCTGGCGCGAGATCGGGTCATGCCTGCGAGGCTAGCTCCGAGACGCCGTACATGAGGTCTTTCTGAGGGCTTTGTCCTCGTCGATGACGAGAGTCGCGCGCCATCCTTGAGGCATCCCCAGCACAACCGCAGCGTCGCACCGGGCCGCCCGGGTGACCGCCGTTCCGCCCGAGGAGGGCACCATGACCATGACATCGACCGGCTCGCGACCGCACTGGACCCGTCCGGAGGACGCCAGGCTCCCAGACCTGCTCGCCGTGCTCGACCAGCAGACCGACCTGGGTGAGTACCCGCACGCGACCCGCGTCGAGCAGGAGGTGCTCATCTACGACTGGGCCACCCTGCGGCATACAGCTGGTGTGGACACCTCCCGCCGAGACGTGCAGGCCGAGCTGGCGCGAGCCCTGTCCGACGGTCCGGGGATCGTCGTCCTCACAGGTGCTTTCGAGGCCGCCCCGCTCGACCGTGCCACGGCGGCGTTCGAGCGGATGATCGTCACCCAGCGGGCGAGCGGCATCGCGGCCGGTGACCACTTCGCCAAGCCGGGCGCCAACGACCGGATCTGGAATGCCCTCGAGAAGCTGGCCGTCGCCGACCCCGAGGCCTTCGTCGACTACTACGCCAACGACGCCCTCGCGCTCGCAGCGCAGGCCTGGCTCGGGCCCGGTTACCAGGTGACGTCGCAGCTCAACGTCGTTAACCCCGGCGGCGCCGGTCAGACGGTGCACCGCGACTATCACCTCGGCTTCCAGTCCGCCGAGACCTGCGCGGCCTATCCGGCGCACGTACACGAACTCTCGCAGGTGCTCACGCTCCAGGGGGCAGTCGCGCACGTCGACATGCCCGTCGAGTCCGGACCGACGCTCTACCTGCCGCACAGCCAGAAGTACACGCACGGTTATGTCGCCTACCAGCAGCCGGATTTCCAGGACTACTTCCTTGCCCACCACGTGCAGTTGCCGCTTTCGGCCGGCGATGCGGTGTTCTTCAACCCGGCGCTCTTCCACGCCGCCGGCACCAACCACACCACCGACGTGCGCCGGATGGCGAACCTCCTGCAGATCAGCTCGGCCTTCGGTCGAACCATGGAGACCGTCGACCGAGCCAGGGTCGTCCAAGCCGTCTACCCCGCGCTCCTCTCCGCCCGAGCCGCCGGCATGACACTTCGTGCGATCGCCAACGTCATCGCCTCGACCGCGGAGGGTTACGCCTTCCCGACCAACCTCGACCGCGACCAGCCCATCGACGGGATGTCGCCACGTACCCAGGCCGAGATCGTGAACGAGGCCCTGGCCGATGGCTACCAATCCGCTGATCTGACCGAGCGACTGACACGCCACCAAGCGGCGCGAGGCAGTCACTGACCCTTAGTGTTCGTGACCCCTCCTTGCCCGGGCCCTCGACGCACCACAGCTGGGTCGGGGGCCCCTGGCCACGCTTCCACCGCGGGTGGCCGGTGCTCAGACACAGGAGCGTCGCAACGGCCGCTCGGCGGCATGTCCGGACGTTGCAGCGATGGTGAGACCAGATGGCGCCCGTCCGATCTTCAGCGCTAGCAGTGGGCGGCGCTCAGCACGTCGGCCTCGGTACCGCGCCGAAGCGTGTCGTGTGAGTCGGCGTAGAGGAACTGCGAGATCGAGAGCGAGTTGACCTGACTCATCGTGAAGTCGATCCCGGAGGCGCCGTCCTCGGGGTCCCTTTGCACGTAGAGCGACATCGCATCCTCTGGTGCGA
>NZ_JBFULD010000187.1:0-8320 GCF_056400505.1 Terrabacter sp. P5_B1 | reverse complement strand
CCCGTCCACTGCTGCCCGATGAGTGATGACCCGGCGACCGCGCCGTTGACAGTGACGAGCGATCCGGCGGACTGGTCACGGGCGACAACCCGCCCGACGCCCCAGACGACGGCGGGGTAGAGCAGGCCGAACAGGACGGTGAAGACGAGCATGGCGCGCAGGCCGGCCCAGGACTGCTTGAGGAAGGCGTGCAGGGTCACGGGGATCACATCATTCCGGGAAGGTGGCTCACGACGAGGTCGATCAGCTTGATCCCGATGAACGGGGCCATGATGCCGCCCAGGCCGTAGACGAGGATGTTGCGCCGAAGGAGCGCCGTGCTGCCGACTGCGCGATAGCGAACGCCCTTCAAGGACAACGGAATCAGCGCGATGATGATGAGCGCGTTGAAGATGACGGCCGACACGATCGCCGACTTCGGCGAGGCGAGTCCCATGATGTTCAGCGCGTCGAGGCCGGGGAAGAGGACGACGAACATCGCCGGGATGATCGCGAAGTACTTCGCGATGTCGTTGGCGATGGAGAAGGTCGTCAGGGCTCCGCGGGTGATGAGCAGCTGCTTGCCGATGGAGACGATGTCGATGAGCTTCGTCGGGTCGGAGTCGAGGTCGACCATGTTGGCCGCCTCCTTGGCCGCCGACGTCCCGGTGTTCATCGCGACGCCCACGTCGCTCTGCGCCAGCGCCGGCGCGTCGTTGGTGCCGTCGCCGGTCATGGCGATGAGCCGGCCACCGTGCTGCTCCCGCCTGATGAGCGCCATCTTGTCCTCCGGCGTCGCCTCCGCGAGGAAGTCGTCGACCCCGGCCTCCCCCGCGATCGACCTGGCGGTCAGCGGGTTGTCGCCCGTGACCATCACGGTCTTGATGCCCATGGCGCGCAGCTGCGCGAAGCGCTCCTTCATGCCGGGCTTGACGACGTCCTTGAGGTGGATGACGCCGAGCACCCGAGGCGGTCGGCCCGTCTCCCGCACCGCGACGGCCAGCGGGGTGCCACCGGAGGACGCGATGCCGTCGACCTCGGTGAGCACACCGCTCGGCATCTCGCCGCCGAGGCCCGTCACCCAGCGCGCGACCGAGTCGGCTGCACCCTTGCGGTAGGCCGTGCCGTCGGGCAGGTCGGCCCCCGACATCCGGGTCATGGCACTGAACTCCACGAAGGTCGCTCCGTCCCGGGGCAGCCGGTCGAGCGCCTCACGCGAGGGCGCGTCGAGCGCCGACGCCGCCAGCTCGACGATGGAGCGTCCCTCTGGGGTCTCGTCCGCGAGCGATGAGACGTATGCCGCCCGGGTGACCCCGTCGTTGCCGAGGCCCGGGGCGGCCAGCAGCTCGGTCGCCCGACGATTGCCGAACGTGATGGTGCCGGTCTTGTCGAGCAGCAGCGTCGACACGTCGCCGGCGGCCTCGACGGCGCGTCCGGACATGGCGAGCACGTTGTGCTGCACGAGGCGGTCCATGCCGGCGATGCCGATCGCCGACMGCAGCGCGCCGATGGTCGTCGGGATCAGGCAGACGAGCAGGGCGACGAGCACGACCGGGGACTGCGCCTGTCCCGAGTAGACCGCCATCGGCTGCATCGCCATGACGGCGAGCAGGAAGATGATCGTCAGGACGGTGAGCAGGATCGTCAGCGCGATCTCGCTGGGGGTCTTCTGACGCGAGGCGCCTTCGACGAGCGCGATCATCCGGTCGATGAAGGTCTCGCCGGGCTTGGTCGTGATGCGCACGGTGATCCCGTCGGACAGCACGGTCGTCCCCCCGGTGACGGCGCTCCGGTCACCGCCGGACTCGCGGATCACCGGGGCGGACTCGCCGGTGATGGCCGACTCGTCGACGGTGGCCATGCCCTCGACGACGTCACCGTCGCCGGGGATGACCTCGTTCGGGAGGACCACGACGAGGTCACCGATCGCGAGGTCCGAGGCCGGGACGGTCTCGTGGGAGCCGTCGGGGAGTCGACGCTCGGCCGTGGTGGTCTTCCGGGTGGCGCGCAGCGTGGCTGCCTGGGCCTTGCCACGCCTCTCGGCGACGGCCTCGGCCATGTTGGCGAAGAGGACGGTGGCCCAGAGCCAGACGGCCACAGCCCAGGCGAACCACGAGGGGTCGACGACTGCCTGCACGGTCGTGACCACCGAGCCGACCCACACGACGAACATGACCGGGCTGCGCCACACGTGGCGCGGGTCGAGCTTGGCGACGGCTTGGGGGAAGGTCGTGACGAGCTGCCGCGCGAGCTGCGCGTACGTCGTGCTCGTGCGACCGGGCCGGATGAGGGCCTCGCCGCCCGCGCGTCCGTGCCGGGCCGTCGGTTCGCTGCCGGGCGCGGTGCGTGACGACGTCGTCGTCGACGAGGGGGTCATGAGAGTGCCTCCGCGAGGGGACCGAGGGCCAGCGCCGGGAAGAAGGTGAGACCGCCGACGATGACGGCCACCCCGACGAACAGGCCGATGAAGGTGGGGGTGTGGGTGGGGAGAGTGCCGGCGGTGACTGGTCGGCGACGCTGTGCCACAAGGGAGCCGGCGAGTGCTAGCACGAGGACGATGGGGGCGAACCGGCCCAGGAACATGCACAGCGCCAGGGTGAGGTTCGTGTAGGGAGTGTCGGCGGAGAACCCGGCGAAGGCGCTGCCGTTGTTGTTGGCCGCGGACGTGTAGGCGTACATGACCTCGGTGAGGCCGTGCGGACCCGTGGCGAGCATCTGCGACGACACGAGAGGCGCCACCATCCCGATCCCGGTGAAGGCGAGGACGAGCGTCGGCATGACGAGGACGGCGAGGGCGGTCAGGGTGATCTCGCGGCGCCCGATCTGCTTGCCGACGAGCTCGGGCGTGCGCCCGACCATGAGACCGGCGACGAACACCGTGAGGATCGCGACGAGGAGCGCGCTGTAGAGGCCGGTGCCGACGCCACCGGGCGACAGCTCGCCGAGCATCATGTTGAACAGCGCGCCACCGCCCCCGAGCGCCGAGAAGCTCTCGTGCATCGAGCTGACCGCGCCGGTCGACGTCGCTGTCGTGCTCGTCGCGAAGAGCGCCGACGGCCACACGCCGAAGCGGAGCTCCTTGCCCTCCATCCCGCCCAGCGGGCCGGACGCCGTGTGCACCTCCGACCACGTGACCACGGTGAGCATGAGGACCCACAGCGCCGCCATGAAGCCGAGGACGGTCCAGCCCTGACGGCGGTCGCCGACCATGACGCCGTAGGTGCGCGGCAGCGAGAACGGGATGACGAGCAGCAGGAAGACCTCGATGAGGTTGGTGAAGGCGTTCGGGTTCTCGAAGGGGTGCGACGAGTTCGCGTTGAAGTACCCACCCCCGTTCGTGCCGAGCTCCTTGATCGCCTCCTGCGAGGCGACGAGCCCGCCCTGGATCACCTGGTGCCCGCCCGACAGCGTCGTGACGGTCGTCGGCTCGGTGAGGTTCTGGATGACGCCACCGAGCAGCAGCACGACCGCGCCGACCAGGGCGATCGGCACGATGACCCGGAACAGACCGCGCACGAGGTCGACCCAGAAGTTGCCGAGGGCCGCGCCGCTCGAGCGCACGAGGCCCCGCACGAGGGCGACGGCCACGGCCAGGCCGACGGCCGGTGAGACGAAGTTCTGGACGGTCAGGCCCACGGTCTGCACGAACGGCGACGTCCCGGCCTCACCGGCATACGACTGCCAGTTGGTGTTCGTCACGAACGAGACGGCCGTGTTGACCGCCGTGTCCACGTTCATCGCGGCGCTGCGAGCGAGAGGCAGCACGCCCTGGAGCACGAGGACGAGGAAGAGCAGCACGATCCCGACGACGGAGAACGCGACGACGGCGACGGCGTAGGTGGTCCAGCGCTGTTCGGACGTGGGATCCACCCGCACGAGACGGTAGACGAGGCGCTCACCCCGCCAGTGCTTCTCATCGGTGAAGACCCTCGCCATCCAGTTGCCGAGCGGCACGTGGACGATCGCGAGGGCCGCCACGAGGACGGCGATCGTGAACAGCCCGCTGACGGTGTCGCTCATCAGAAGCGATCCGCGTGGAGGAGGACGTGGACGAGGTAGACGAGCAGAGCGAACGCCACGAGGCCCAGGAGGATGTTGGTGACCATGTCTCGTTCCTACTGCCCGGCGTGACCCGGGTCCGCAGCGATTGACCCGCCGCTGACGCCTCTTGACGCGTTCTTGACGGCTCGCCACTAGAGTCCGAGTGGTGAGTGCGTCGCTGGAGCTCTGGCCGTCATCGCCCCGTCGCGCCGGGCCGCCGTCGCGGCTCGACCGCCTGCGTCGCAAGGTCAACGAGCTTCCGTGCGCGCTCCTGCTCTTCGCCCAGCTGGCGGCGCTCGTCGCCTACCCCTTCATCGAGACGCGTGCGGGTGACGTCCGCGAGACCGGGCGCGCGATCTTCGGCCTCATCGGCCTGCTCGTGCTCTTCCTCGCGGTGCGCGCCGTCCGGGCGACGCCGGCCCTGACGTGGGTGGCGGTCCTCCTCGGGGGACCGGTCGTCCTCCTCACGGTCGCCGAGGCCGTGTGGACCGACAACACCACGATCGCCTTCTGGAGCGCCCTGCTGCACGCGCTCTTCTACTTCTACACGGGCTACGGCCTGCTGCGGTACATGTTCGCCGACAACTGGGTGACGCGCGACGAGCTCTATGCGACGGGGGCGACCTTCACCGTCGTGGCGTGGGGCTTCGCCTACCTCTACGTCGCTGTCCAGATCCTCTGGCCCCACTCGTTCACCATCTACGGGGAGGGCGCGCCCGGCACGCGCACGTGGTTCGAGCTGCTCTACCTCTCGATCACGACGATGACCTCGACCGGCCTGTCCGACATCATCGCCGTCGAGCCGCACGCGCGCGCCTTCGTGCTCCTCCAGCAGATCGCCGGCATGCTCTACGTCGCGCTCGTCGTCGCGCGCCTCGTCGGCCTGACGATCGCCCGCTTCCGCCAGTAGGCCGCGCCGCTCACCCAGGCCGTATGCCGTGTGCCCGGGTCGCGCTCAGGCCGTGCCGTCGAGCTCGGCGAACGTCTTGAGGCTGGGGGAGCGGGTCGCCCGGAGGTCGCGGGCCACGGCCTCGACGTCGCGCATGACGCGCAGCGTGTTGCCGCGGACGAGCTGCGCGACCTCGGCCTCGGACCACGACCGCTCGAGCAGCGCGGCGACGAGCCGGGGGTAGCCRCTGACGTCCTCGAGCCCGACGGGGAAGGTGTCGGTCYCGTCGTAGTCGCCGCCGATGCCGATGTGGTCGATGCCGGCGACCTCGCGCACGTGCTCGAGGTGGGCGACGACCTGCTCGATCGTCGCGTCGGGCTTCGGGTGCTGGCGCTGCCACGTCGCGGTGAACCGCCCGAACGCCTCCCAGTCGCGCGCCTCGACACCGACCTCGGCGGCCGCCGCGGCCGCCTCGACACGCCACGCCGCGGTCGCCGGCGAGACGAACTCGGGCACGAAGGTCACCATGCACACGCCGCCGTTTCCGGGCAGGGCGGCGAGGACGTCGTCGGGCACGTTGCGCGGGGTGTCACACAGCGCCAGGGCGCTGGAGTGGCTGAAGATCACCGGGGCCTCGGTCGTCTCGAGCGCGGACCGCATCGTCGTGGCCGCGACGTGGCTGAGGTCGACCATCATCCCGAGGCGGTTCATCTCGCGCACGACCTCGCGACCGAACGGGCTGAGCCCGCCGACGACGGGCACGTCCGTCGCCGAGTCGGCCCACGGCGTGTTGTCGTTGTGCGTCAGCGTCAGGTACCGCACGCCGAGCACGTGGAGCAGCCGCAGGGTGCCCAGCGAGCAGCCGATCGAGTGTCCGCCCTCGGCGCCGAGCAGCGACGCGACGCGGCCCGTAGCGGTGGCCTGCTCCACCTCGTCGGCGGTCCCGGCGAGGGCCAGCCGGTCGGCATACGTCCCGATCATCCGGTGGACGGCGTCGACCTGCTCCAGCGTCGCCGTGACGGCCGAGTCGCCCTGCAGCGTGCTCGGCACGAAGACCGACCAGAACTGCGCGCCGACCCCGCCCTCGGCCAGCCGCGGCAGGTCGGTCTGCGTCGTCGTGAGCCGGCGACCGATGTCGAGGGCGTCGAAGTCGTAGCGGGTCTGCTCGCGCGCCTCCCACGGCAGGTCGTTGTGCCCGTCGACGAGCGGGTGCTCGGCGAGCAGCTCGCGTGCCCGCGTGAGGAGTTCGTCGGGGTCGTGCGGGGCGGTTCCGAGCATGTCGGCCATTGAACACCTCGGCATCTAGAGTGGACGCATGACCCCTCCCCACCCGAGCGCCGACAAGAGCGTCGCACTCGTCACCCTCGGGTGCACGCGCAACGAGGTCGACTCCGAGGAGCTGGCCGGACGGCTGCTCGCGGGAGGATGGCGTCTCGTCGACGACGCGTCCGAGGCCGACGTCGCCATCGTCAACACGTGCGGCTTCGTCGAGCAGGCGAAGAAGGACTCCATCGACGCCCTGCTCGAGGCCTCCGACCTCAAGGGCGACGGCGGCCGTACGCAGAAGGTCGTCGCGGTCGGCTGCCTCGCCGAGCGCTACGGCAAGGAGCTCGCCGACCAGCTGCCCGAGGCCGACGCCGTGCTCGGCTTCGACTCCTACCGCGATATGAGTGGCCACCTGCAGACGATCCTGGCCGGCGGCCACGTCGAGAGCCACACCCCGGGCGACCGCCGCACGCTCCTGCCGCTGACGCCGGTCGAGCGCCAGCAGGGCGCGGCCTCCGTCGCGCTGCCCGGTCACGGCGACATGCGTGAGGACCTCGCCGACGCGGACGTGCCCACCCCCGCCTCGGGTCCCCGGGTCATCCGAGCCCGCCTCGACGGGCGCCCGTGGGCACCGCTCAAGCTCGCCTCCGGCTGCGACCGCCGCTGCTCGTTCTGCGCCATCCCGATGTTCCGGGGCGCCTTCCTCTCCCGCCGCCCGGCCGACATCGTCGCCGAGGCGCGCTGGCTCGCCCAGCAGGGCGTCAAGGAGCTCTTCCTCGTCTCGGAGAACTCGACGAGCTACGGCAAGGACCTCGGCGACCTGGCCCTGCTCGAGAAGCTGCTCCCCGAGCTGACGGCCATCGAGGGCATCGAGCGCGTCCGCGTCTCCTACCTCCAGCCCGCCGAGATCCGCCCCGGGCTGCTGCGCGCCATGGCCGACGTCCCCGGCGTCGTGCCCTACTACGACATCTCCTTCCAGCACGGGTCCGAGCCGCTCCTGCGCTCGATGCGGCGCTTCGGCTCGCGCGAGGCCTTCCTCGACCTCCTGGCGCGCGTGCGCGCCGACGCCCCCGAGGCCGGCATCCGCTGCAACGTCATCGTCGGCTTCCCCGGCGAGACCGAGGCGGACCTCGCCGAGCTCGAGGCCTTCCTCACCGAGGCGCGCCTCGACGTCGTCGGCGTCTTCGGCTACTCCGACGAGGACGGCACCGAGGCGGAGGGGTATGCCGGCAAGCTGGCACCCGAGGTCGTCGCCGAGCGGCTCGACCGCTTCACCCGCCTCGTCGAGGAGCTCAACGCCCAGCGGGCCGAGGAGCGCATCGGTGAGCGCGTCCTCGTCCTCGTCGAGGAGATCGACGACGAGGACGGCTCCGTCATCGGCCGGGCCGACTTCCAGGGTCCCGACGTCGACGGCGTCACCATCGTGCGCGTTCCGGAGGGTGCCCCGGCACCCCAGGTCGGCGACCTCGTGCCGGCCGTCGTCGTCGGCACCGAGGGGATCGACCTCGTCGCGGAGCCGCGATGACGCCGCAGACCTTCCACCGGGGGGAGGGGCCCGCGCCCCGGCCCACCGACTGGAACCTGCCCAACGCCCTGACGGTGCTGCGCTTCCTGCTCGTGCCCGTCYACGCCGTGCTGCTCTTCCAGGACGGCGGCCACGCGCCGTGGTGGCGCTTCTGGGCCTGGGTGGTCTTCGCGCTCGCCGCCGTGACCGACGGTGTCGACGGCAAGATCGCGCGGCGGCGCGGCGAGATCACCAACTTCGGCAAGGTCGCCGACCCGATCGCCGACAAGGCCCTGACCGGCACGGCGTTCATCGGTCTCTCGCTGCTCGGTGTCGTGTGGTGGTGGGTGACCGTCGTCATCCTCGTGCGCGAGATAGGCATCACGGTCCTGCGCTTCGTCGTGATCCGCCACGGCGTCATGCCGGCCGGCCGCGGCGGCAAGCTCAAGACGATGCTCCAGACCCTGTCGCTCGGCGCCCTGACGTTCCCGCTCTGGGTCCTGCCCTTCGGCGACGCGTGGCTCCTCGTCGCGTACGTCGTGCTCGGGGCGGCCCTGGTCATGACGGTCCTCAGCGGGATCGACTACGTCTTCAAGGCCGCCCGGCTGCGCGAGACTCAAGGCCGCCCGGCTGCGCGAGAC
>NZ_JBFULD010000186.1:0-8352 GCF_056400505.1 Terrabacter sp. P5_B1 | reverse complement strand
GGCCGTGGATACGACGACGACCGCGCCGGATTTCTCGGCGCGGCCGTCTCAGGGCGTCATGTCGCCCGGATGCTGCTCGCTGGTCGCTGACCCCTCAGGGCCTGTCCACAGGTGTCCTCAGCGCACGTCGTCGAGGTCGACGACGAAGATCAGCGTCTCGCCGGGCTGGATGGCGGCGCCCGCGCCACGCTCGCCGTAGGCGAGGTGCGCCGGGATCGTCAGCTTGCGCCGGCCACCGACCTTCATGCCCTCGATGCCCTTGTCCCAGCCGGCGATGACCATGCCCACCCCGAGACGGAAGTCGAGCGCGCTGCCGCGGTTCCAGGACGAGTCGAACTCCTCGCCCGTCGAGTGTGCGACGCCGACGTAGTGGGCGCTGACCGTGTCGCCCGCCTTCGCCTCGCGGCCGTCGCCCTCGATGAGGTCCTCGATGACGAGGTCGGCAGGTGCGTCGCCCTCCGGGAAGTCGATCTCGGGCTTGGTGCGGTTGGGGTCGAGTGCCATGCTGCGTTTCCCTTTCGTAGATGACTCAGATGACTCAGGTGACTCAGGTGACTCAGGTGACTCAGGTGACTCAGGTGACTCAGGTGGGTGGCGATCGGGTCGCCGGTCCGGCTGCTGCTCAGTAGGCGTCGAGGATGTCGACGACGAACACGAGGGTGTCGGTGCCGGAGATCTTCGGCGGGCTGCCCGCCTTGCCGTAGCCGTCGGCCGGCGGGATGACGAGCAGCACGCGGCTGCCCACCTTCTTGCCCACGAGCGTCTTGTCCCAACCGGGGATGACCCCGCCGACGCCGATCGGGAAGTCGGCGGCCGCACCACGCTGCCACGAGGAGTCGAAGACGCTGCCGTCCTTCCAGAGGACGCCGTGGTACTGCGCGCTGATCGTCTGGCCCTTCTGCACCGTCGCCCCGGTGCCTTGGATCAGGGTCGCCTGCTGCGTCGTCGTCGGGGCGGCCGTCTTGGGCACCGTGACGGTGGGCTCCTTGGTCGGCCCGTTCTTGAACTCCACGGTGGGCAGACCAGCGGGCGCCGCCGTCTGGGTGCCGTCGACCTTCGTCATGGGCGTGTGCACGTCGGCGATGTCGGCGACGACGACGATGGTGTCGGTGCCCTTGACGCCGAGCTGCTCGTTGCCGGCAGAGCCGAAGCCCTTCTCGGGCGGAATCGTGAAGGCGATGCGGCTACCCTTCGTGGCGCCGACCAGACCCTCGAGGAAGCCGGCCACGATGTCGGACCGGCCGAGACGGTAGCCCTCCTCCGAGCGCCCCGCGGCAAAGCCGTCGTCGAGGAGTTTGCCGCTCGTGCCGTTGTAGATCTGCGCGCGCAGGCGCACCGTGTCGGCCTTGGTCGCGGCCGTGCCGGAGCCCGGCGTCAGCACCTTGTGCTCGACAGCCTTGGAGCTGATCGGCGTGGTGCCGAGGGTCACCTTCGGAGCCGTCTTGAGGTCGACGGCACCGGTGGCGGTCACACCCTTGAGGGCGGCCGACGCGGCGACGCTCGTGGTCGAGGTGCCGGTGGACCCGGACGAGCTCGACCCGCATGCAGCGACGGTCGTGAGCCCGAGGGCAGCGATCAGGACAACGGCCGCACGAGCGGCTGGGCGGTTGGGGCGCACAGGGGAAGACTTTCGGTCGAGGCGGGCGGGCGTGGAGGTCCCGCTGGGCAAATCCCAGCCACTGTAACCCCCACCCTTGTGCGYGGTGCACAGCGCGCTGACAGGTGGGAACGGCACGCCGTGAGCCGTCACCGTGGTGCTCGACCACCCGGCGGAGGGGTGGGCTCAGAGGGGCCGCTGGACCGTCGGGGACCGGTCGATCGTCTCCATGAGGCGCTCGACCCGCTCGTCCACGGAACGGAACGGGTCCTTGCACAGGACGGTCCGCTGGGCCTGGTCGTTGAGCTTGAGGTGGACCCAGTCCACGGTGAAGTCGCGACCGTGGGCCTGGGCGGCCCGGATGAAGTCGCCGCGCAGCTTGGCGCGCGTCGTCTGCGGCGGACGGACCTTCGCCTCGAAGATCTCGACGTCGGAGGCGACGCGCGCCGTTCGACCGTGCCGCTGGAGCAGGTAGAAGAGCCCGCGCCGCCTGTTGATGTCGTGGTAGGCGAGGTCGATCTGCTGGATCCGGGCGTCGGCGAGGGAGAGTCCGTGCTTGGCCCGGTAGCGCTCGATGAGACGGTGCTTGATGACCCAGTCGATCTCGGTGTCGATGGCGTCGAGGTCTCCCGACCCGATGGCGTCGAGGGCGCGGCCCCAGAGGTCGATGACCTGTTTCGTGTCCGGGCTGTCCATGCCCTCGCGGTCGACGAACTCGACGGCCTTGTCGAGGTACTCGCGCTGCATGTCCAGGRCCGACAGCTCGCGTCCGTTGGCGAGCCGGACGGTGGCGCGACCGCTCGGGTCGTGGCTCATGGTGCGGATGGCCCGGATGGGGTTCTCCATCGACAGGTCACGCATGACGATGCCCGCCTCGATCATCCGAAGCACGAGGTCGGCGCTGCCGACCTTGAGCAGGTTGGTCGTCTCGGACATGTTGGAGTCACCGACGATGACGTGCAGACGGCGATACCTCTCGGCGTCCGCATGCGGCTCGTCCCGGGTGTTGATGATGGGGCGGCTGCGCGTCGTCGCGGACGACACGCCCTCCCAGATGTGGTCGGCCCGCTGACTGACGGCGAAGCTGGCGCCGTGGGCCGTCGCGACGACCTTGCCGGCCCCGCAGATGATCTGCCGGCTGATGAGGAACGGGATGAACATGTCGGAGACCCGCTGGAAGTCGCCGGACCGCCCGTAGAGGTAGTTCTCGTGACAGCCGTAGGAGTTGCCGGCGGAGTCGGTGTTGTTCTTGAAGACGAAGATCTCGCCCTCCACTCCGTCGTCACGCAGCCGGCCCTGGGCGTCCTCGACGAGACCTTCGAGGATCCGCTCCCCCGCCTTGTCCTGGACGACGAGCTCACGCACGGAGTCGCACTCGGCCGTGGCGTACTCCGGGTGGGAGCCCACGTCCAGGTAGAGGCGCGCACCGTTGCCGAGGAAGACGTTGCTCGAACGCCCCCACGCGACGACCCGGCGGAAGAGGTAGCGCGCGACCTCGTCCGGAGTCAGGCGCCGCTGGCCCTGCGTCGTGCAGGTCACGCCGTACTCGTTCTCGATCCCGAAGATCCGCCGCTCCATGGACCAACTGTAGGCGGATTGCCGACCGCCGCCCGGGATGGACCGGTGCGGTCGTCACGACGCCGGGGACAGCGCGGCGAAGTCGTCCCGGGTGAGGGGCCGGTAGAGGAGCCGCCCGTTCGCGTCGGGCATCGCCCGGACCTTGCCGTCCTGGACGATCTGCACCGCGGACGCGATCGTGTCGGCGGTGACCGTGAAGACGAGCTGGGCCAGGGCCTCCTGCTGTGCCCGCACGGACAGTCGGTCGAACCCCGGCGGCACGTTGATCTCGGCCGCGCCGTCGGCGGTCAACCGGCCGACGATCGGGGCCGTCGTCGCGGGCAGCGCGGTGCGCAGGCCGAGGGCAACCTCGTCCCGAGACACCGGCAGGGCGAGCGCCGCGAGGGCCGGGTCGATGCCTGACCCCTCGGACACCTGCCGCTCCACCCGGGCGAGTCGGTCGCCCCGGAGCAGGTAGACCTGCATCGTGAAGGGCACCGCGGTCGCCGTCACCGAGCCGGACGTCGTCGCCCGCGTCGAGCCCGGGACGACCACGGGGGCCTCCTGCGGACGCAGCGTGCAGGCCGACACCAGCCCCAGCACGAGGAGCGAGGATGCGACGGTCCCGGCCAGGGCCCGGACGCCCGGGCTCCGGGGCCGCTCAGGCCTCGGTGATCGGCAGCTCGACGACAAACCTCGCACCTCCTTCCGGTCGGTCCTCGACACCGACGGATCCCCCGTGCAGCGCGACGTGACGCTGCACGATGGCGAGGCCGAGCCCGAGGCCCGCTCCGTCGGAGGGGCCGGACCCTCGGGCGAACCGATCGAAGATCCGGGAGCGGTGGTCGGGAGCGACCCCGGGGCCGGCGTCGTCCACCTCGATGCGAGCAGTCGTGCCCAGCCTCACGAGCCGCACGGCCACGACGCCCCCACCGTGCGAGTCGGCGTTGGTGACGAGGTTTGCGACGACCCGTTCGAGCCGGCGCTTGTCGACCCGTACCGTGAGCGGCGCCCCCGGCTCGGTGACCGGGCGCCCCGCTGCATGGTCGGCGGCCGTCCGCACGAGGTCGGCGAGGTTGACCTCCTCGAGCACGAGGCCCTGGCCGGCATCGTGCCGGGCCATCTCGAGCAGGTCGACCACGAGCCGACGGAAGCGTTCGAGGTCCTCCGCGAGCAGGGCGAGCGGCTCGCGCACCGACTCCGGCAGCGAGTCCTCGCGGTTCTGGATGACCTCCATCGAGTTGAGCATCGTCGTGAGCGGCGTGCGCAGCTCGTGGCTGACGTCGACCGCGAAGCGCGAGTCCGCCGCGACCCGGTGCTCGAGCTCGGCGACGGCCCGGTTGAACGACGCCCCGAGCGGGCCGAGGTCGGGGTCGTTGCCGGTCTGGAGACGGGCGTCGAGGCGTCCCTCGGCCACGGCGGCGGCGACGCTCCCCAGCTCGGCAAGCGGTCGCAGCACGAGGCGGCTCGCGCTGCGTCCGAGCCCGGCCCCGAGCACGGCAGTGGCCGCGGCGCCCACGACGAGCACGGTCGACAGGGTCTGGAGCGTCCGGTCGAGCTCGGTCAACGGGAACACCTCGAAGAAGGCGGAGTGCGCGGGCGAGAGCGGGACCCCGACCGCGAGGACGAGCTGGCCGTCGACGTCGACCCGCTGGGTCGCGCCCTGGCCTCCCGTCACGGTGTCGATGAGGGCCGCCGGAAGGGTGGAGGCACCGAGCTGCGGCGACGTCGAGTACCACTGCCCACCGACGAGACACAGGGACGCAGTCGACTGGGTCGTCGGCAGGCCGTCGAGGGGTGCCGTGACGAGACCGGCCCTCGAGACGAGGCCCTCCTCGATGACGGTGCGGCCGAGGTCTCCCTCCGCCATCGCCATCGCCTCGTGCTGGCTGACGAGGTACGTCGAGACGACGGTCCAGATGAGCAGCGACAGCACGGCCGACACCGCCAGCGACAGAAGCCCGAAGGCGAGCGTCACCCGCGACCGCAGGCCCCGCACTCAGACCGCCAGCCGATATCCCAGCCCGCGCGCCGTCACGACGTACCTCGGGTTGGCGGGATCCGGCTCGATGCGCTGCCGCAGACGGCGGACGTGGACGTCGACGATGCGGCTGTCGCCGAAGTAGCCGTAGCCCCACACCCGGTCGAGGAGGTCCTCACGGCTGCAGATGCGTCCGTCGGCGACGGCCAGCTCGACGAGCAGCCGGAACTCCGTGCGGGTCAAGGAGATCCGGCGTCCGTCCCTCGTGACGACCCCGTCGTCGAGGCCGATCGCGACGTCGTCGACGACGATCCGGCGTGGGCGCTGGTCGACGGCCGGCTCGACGCGTCGGAGCATGGCGCGGATGCGTGCGGTGAGCTCGCGCGCGACGAGGGGCTTCGTCATGTAGTCGTCGGCACCCGACTCGAGACCTGCCACGACGTCATGGCTGTCGGTGCGCGCCGTCACCATGATGACCGGCACGCTGCTGCTGCGTCTGATCTCACGGCACACCGAGAAGCCGTCGGTGTCGGGCAGCATGAGGTCGAGCAGCACGACGTCTGGGTCCACGCCGGCGAGCTGTGTCAGGCACTGTTGACCGTCGCCGGCCTCGACGACCTCGAACCCCTCGTCCTCCAGCGCGAGACGGAGAACGCGCCGAACCCTCGCATCGTCCTCGACCAGCAGCACACGCCGCGCCATACCGCCAGTATCACGCGGCCCCGCACGGCACATGACGACTGTCACCAAAGCGTCACACAAGCCTTCCGTCCGTGACGGTTCGTTTGCACTCTCGTGTCGCCTCGTCAGTACGCCGCCCGGTACACCCGCGGCGTGCCTAGCGTGAAACCGGCACGCCCCGACGTACGAGGCCGCCGAGGGGGCACGCGTGCCCGTCACGGAAGAGGGACGACATGACCAGAAGCACCAGGCCGCTCACGTGGGTGACCGCCATCGCCGCCGCCGGGTTGGGACTCGCCGCGTGCACGGCGTCCAACGGCACGACGGGAACGGGCGGGACCGGCGGGGCCGGTGCTGCGGCCGCCGGCACCCCCGTCCGCGGGGGAACCCTCAACATGCTCGGCAGTGGCGACGTCGACTACATGGACCCCAACATCAGCTACTACAGCATCGGCTACCTCGGACTGCGGCAGTGGAGCAGGCAGCTGTTCACCTACCCCGCCCAGAACGGTCAGACGACGCAAGCCGTGCCCGACCTCGCCACCGAGATGCCGACGGCCGGCAAGGGTATCAGCGGCGACGGCCTGACCTACACCATCGCGATCCGGCCGGGGGCCAAGTGGAACACCTCACCGGCCCGCCAGGTGACGGCTGCCGACATGGTGCGCGGCGTCAAGCGCACGTGCAACCCCGCGCAGCCGTTCGGCGGCCTGCCCGACTACCTCGACCTCATCGTCGGCATGAAGACGTTCTGCGACGGGTTCGGGAAGGCCGGCAGCACGGCGGCCGCGATCTCGGCCTACATGAACAAGACGGACCTGCCCGGGGTCGTGGCCAAGGACGACCTCACCGTCGTGTTCAAGCTGACGCACCCGGCCGCCTACTTCCCCGACATGCTCACCCTGACCGCCTTCTCGCCGGCACCGAAGGAGTACGAGGCCTACGTCCCGGCCAGCGCGGAGCTGGGGCAGCACACGATCTCCGACGGCCCCTACATGATCGAGTCGTACGCGCCGACGAAGAGCATCACCTTCGTCCGGAACCCCGCCTGGTCGGCGGCGTCCGACCCCATCCGCAAGGCGTACGTCGACAAGATCGTCATCAACGAGACGGTCACACAAGACTCGACCCAGCAGCAGCTGCAGACCGGGACGGCCACCGCCGACATGGAATGGGACAACTTCCCGCCGCCCTCGCAGCTCCCTGCCCTCATCTCGCAGAAGGACCCCAACCTCAACCTCGGCCCGACCTCGTCATCGAACCCCTACGTCGTGTTCAACACCGTGTCACCGAACACCAACGGGGCGCTCGGCAACGTCAAGGTGCGCCAGGCGCTCTCCGAGGCGATCAACCGGACGAACATCATCCAGGTGCTGGGTGGCCCGAAGCTCAACGAGCCCCTCAGCCACGTCCTGCCGTCGGTCATCGTCGGTGGCGAGAAGAACTTCGACCTCTACCCCTACGACGMGACGAAGGCCAAGTCCGACCTCGCCGCAGCGGGCTACCCCAACGGGCTCACCCTCAAGATGCTCTACCGCAACTCGTCGCAGGGCAGCAGCAAGGCCTTCCAGACGGTCCAGCAGGACCTGTCGAAGATCGGCGTCACCGTGGTCGGCGTCCCCTCGCCGAACGCCGACTTCTACACGAAGTACCTGCAGGTGCCCACCGTCGCCAAGCGCGGCGTCTGGGACCTGGCCACGGCCGGGTGGGGCGCCGACTGGTACGGCAACGCGGCCCTGTCGTTCTTCAACCCGCTCTTCTACGGCAAGGCGGCCTTCCCGCCGCTCGGCAGCAACTTCGGTCTCTACGACAACCCCGCCACCAACTCGGTCATCGCACAGGCCGCCGCGTCAAAGACGCAGGACGAGGCGGCGACCATGTGGGCCCAGGCCGACCAGGCGGTCATGAAGGACGCCCCGTTCTTCCCGATCACCAACCCGATCCAGGCCAACTACCGGGCCACCCAGGTGAAGGGTGCCGTCTACGTGCCGGCGATCCAGAACTTCGACCCCACGAACGTCTGGCTGAGCGCCGACAAGCAGGGCGGCTGAGCGAGAAGCGGGAGCTGTCACCATGTCGCTCCTCGAGGTCCGTGACCTCCGCGTCGCCTTCAACACCCCCGACGGGGTGTTGGAGGCGGTGCGCGGGCTCTCCTTCGACGTCGACCGTGGCACCACCCTCGCCATCGTCGGCGAGTCCGGCTCCGGCAAGAGCGTGGCCACGCAGACCATCACCGGCCTGACGACCGGTGCACGGGTGAGCGGGTCGGCGCGCTTCGACGGGACGGAGCTCATCGGGGCCTCCCCTGAGGTCCTCCGCGGGATCCGGGGGGCGCGCATCGGCATGATCTTCCAGGACCCGCTCTCGAGCCTGCACCCCTACTACAAGGTCGGCTGGCAGATCGTCGAGATGATTCGCGCCCACGACCGCGGCGTCTCGACGGGTGCCGCTCGGCGACGCGCCGCCGAGCTGCTTGCCGTCGTCGGGATCCCGCACGCCCAGAGCCGGATCGACGACTACCCCCACCAGTTCTCCG
>NZ_JBFULD010000185.1:0-8389 GCF_056400505.1 Terrabacter sp. P5_B1 | reverse complement strand
CCGCAGCCCCATATCCTTGCGGCCATGTCGGAGCGCAACGCATGGGGTCACGGACTGACGACGAYCACGGACGACGGGCAGGTGCTCGACACGTGGTTCCCTCAGCCGGCGGTCGGTGAGCGCCCCGCCGATGCGGCCGTCCCCGAGGGGCTGGACGCGCTCGCCGGCACCGACGAGGCGCGCCGCGTGCGCACCGAGGTCCGCCTGGTCGAGATCGACCTCGATGCTCCCCCGGCCGACGCGCCAGACGCCTACCTGCGCCTGCACCTGCTCTCGCACTGCCTCGTCAGGCCCAACACGATCAACCTCGACGGCGTCTTCGGCACGCTGCCCAACATCGTCTGGACGAGCGCCGGCGCGTGCCCGGTCGACGGCTTCGAGCAGACCCGGATGCGCCTGCGCGCCCGCGGCCAGCACGTCGCGGTGTACGGCGTCGACAAGTTCCCGCGGATGACCGACTTCGTCGTGCCTCAGGGCGTGCGCATCGCCGACGCCGACCGCGTGCGGCTCGGGGCCCACCTGTCGGCGGGCACCACGGTCATGCACGAGGGCTTCTGCAACTTCAACGCCGGCACCCTCGGCACGTCGATGGTCGAGGGCCGCATCGTGCAGGGCGTGGTCGTCGGAGACGGGTCCGACATCGGCGCCGGCGCCTCGATCATGGGCACCCTGTCGGGGGGCGGCACGGAACGCGTCAGCATCGGCGAGCGTTGTCTGGTCGGAGCCAACGGTGGCATCGGCATCGCCCTCGGCGACGACTGCGTCGTCGAGGCCGGGCTCTACGTGACGGCGGGCACCAAGGTGGCGCTCCCCGACGGCAGCGTGGTCAAGGCCAAGGAGCTGTCGGGGTCGAGCAACGTGCTCTTCATCCGCAACAGCGTGACCGGTGCGGTCGAGGCCCGCGACCGCAACGGCACCGGCATCACCCTGAACGCGGCCCTCCACGACAACGACTGAACCGACCCACACCAACGCCTGCCGACCCGGTTCAGACCAGAGCCGGACCACCTGAGGACCAGACCCCATGCCGACCAAACGACCGGGCCCGACCCTCGCCGACTCCCGGCCACGATCTGCGGCGCAACGTCGACGCCGCCGACTGTCGGCGCTGCTCGTGCTGGCCGGCGTCGTCGCGGCCGGCTGGTTCGGTGCCCGGCACCTGATCCAGGGCGTCTCCAGTCCGAAGTGCACGATCACGGCCGCCGGCAGCACCGAGACGTTCGACCCCGAGCAGACCGGCAACGCCGCGCTCATCGCAGCCCTGTCGGTCAAGCGTGGCATGCCGCCGCGCGCTGCGACCATCGCCATCACGACGGCGTTCCAGGAGTCGAAGATCCGCAACCTGCGCTACGGCGACCGCGACTCCCTCGGACTCTTCCAGCAGCGGCCGAGCCAGGGGTGGGGCACGGCGGAGCAGATCCTCGACCCCGTGCACGCGACGAACGCCTTCTACGACTCGCTGGTGAAGTACCCCGGCTACGAGACCGCCGACATCACCAAGATCGCCCAGCGGGTCCAGAAGAGTGGCTACCCCGAGGCCTACCGTGACCACGAGGGTCAGGGCCGCGTGCTCGCGTCGAACCTGACCGGCCACTCCCCTGCCGGACTGACGTGCCGGCTCGACGCGGTGACGACGAGCGCGACCCCCCAGCGCGTCGCGAGCGATCTGGCCGAGCAGATGGGCGTGACCTCGGTCCGGCCCGGCGATCGCTACCTGACCGTGACCACCCGTGACAGGACGACCGCGTGGGCCGTGGCCCAGTGGGCCGTGGCGCGCGCGGACCTCTACGGCGCCTCGAAGGTTGCCATCGGCGAGCGCGCGTGGACGCGCTCGGCCGGCGACGACGGGTGGTCGTCCGGAGCGGACGGCACGACGGTCACGATCAACCTCGGTTGACACGGACGGCATACGACCGGGCTTCCGCATCCCTCTCCCCCGGGTACGCGTCCGGCCCGCCCCGCTGGTGGGGGACGGGCCGGAGGCCGTGCGAGGAGGGCGGCCCAGCCGACGCCGGTCGACGCCGGTCGACGCCGGTCGGCGCCGGTCGACTCAGGCGGGGTAGGACCGCTCGGGCTCGCCGGTGTAGATCTGGCGCGGGCGGCCGATCTTCGTCTCGGGGTCGGTCATCATCTCGCGCCACTGGGCGATCCAGCCCGGCAGACGCCCGATGGCGAAGAGCACGGTGAACATCTTCGACTCGAAGCCCATGGCCTTGTAGATGAGGCCCGTGTAGAAGTCGACGTTCGGGTAGAGCCGGCGCTCGACGAAGTAGTCGTCGGCGAGGGCGATCTCCTCGAGCCCCTTGGCGATCTCGAGCAGCGGGTCGTTCTGGCCGAGCTTCTCGAGGATGTCGTCGGCGGCCTTCTTGATGATGGCCGCGCGGGGGTCGTAGTTCTTGTAGACCCGGTGCCCGAAGCCCATGAGGCGGACGCCGTCCTCCTTGTTCTTGACCTTCTCCATGAACTTCTTCGGGTCGTCACCCGACTCGTGGAGCTTGCCGAGCATCTCGAGGACGGCCTGGTTCGCGCCGCCGTGCAGCGGGCCCGACAGGGCGTGGATGCCGGCGGAGACCGAGTTGAAGAGGTTCGCGTGGGCCGAGCCGACGAGACGCACGGTCGAGGTCGAGCAGTTCTGCTCGTGGTCGGCGTGGAGGATGAAGAGCAGGTCGAGGGCCTTGGCGACCGTCGGGTCGACCTCGTAGGGCTCGACCGGGTAGCCGAACGTCATCCGCAGGAAGTTCTCGACGAACGACAGCGAGTTGTCGGGGTACATGTACGGCTGGCCGACGCTCTTCTTGTGCGCCATGGCCGCGATCGTCGGCAGCTTGGCGAGGAGTCGGACGGTCGAGATCTCGACCTGCTCCTGGTCGAAGGGGTCGAGGCTGTCCTGGTAGAACGTGCCCAGCGCCGAGACGGCCGAGCTGAGCACCGGCATCGGGTGGGCGTCGCGCGGGAAGCCGTTGAAGAACGCGCGGAGGTCCTCGTGCAGCATCGTGTGCCGGCGGATGGAGTCCTCGAAGCGGGTCAGCTCCTCCGGCGTCGGCAGCTCACCGTAGATGAGCAGGTAGGAGACCTCCACGAACGTGGACTTCTCGGCCAGCTCGGCGATCGGGTAGCCGCGGTAGCGCAGGACGCCCTCGTCACCGTCGATGTAGGTGATGGCGCTCTTGCACGACGCCGTGTTGACGAAGCCGACGTCGTACGTGACGAGGCCGGTCTCCTTCAGGAGCGAGCCGACCCCGAGCCCGTCGTTGCCGTCGACGGCGCCGACGCCCGGGAACGTGAGTTCCTTGTCTGCGACCTTGAGTGTCGCGTCCACTGCCTTCGTCACTGTTCCTCCGCCTCCTGTCACTCCGGCCCAAATCGCCGGACGTATCCGCGAGCGACGTTACCCCAGCGTCGGGCCCGCCGGGAAAACAGGCCCCTTCCGCACCACCGCCCGGGGATGCTGCCGCGGCCGCCGGAGGCCGGGCGCCGGAGGCCGGGCCTCAGAGCCGGGAGCAGGCGGCTGAGATGCGTTCGTCGGTCGCCGTGAGCGCGATCCGGACATGGCGGCTCCCGGCCGCTCCGTAGAACGAGCCGGGGGCGACGAGGATCCCGCGTTCGGCGAGCTCGGAGACCGTTGCCCAACAGTCCTCCTCGCGCGTGGCCCAGAGGTAGAGCCCGGCTTCGGAGTGGTCGACCCGGAGTCCCGCACGCGCGACCGCGGCCAGCAGCAGCTCACGCCGCCTGGCGTATGCCGTCCGCTGCGTCTGCACGTGGGTGTCGTCCCGCAGGGCGACGGCCATGGCGTGCTGGACGGGCGTGGGCATGATCATGCCGGCGTGCTTGCGCACCTCGAGGATGCGGGCGACGAGTGCGGGGTCGCCGGCGACGAACGCGGCGCGGTAGCCGGCGAGGTTGGACTGCTTGGACAGCGAGTAGACGGCGAGCAGCCCCTCGTGGTTGCCGCCGCAGACATCGGGGTGCAGGATGCTCGGCGTTGCCGTGCCGACCTGCCCCTCGCGCCAGTCGAGCTCGGCGTAGCACTCGTCGCTCGCGACGACGACTCCGTGGTCCCGCGCCCAGGCGACGACCTTGCGGAGGTGCGGGATGCCGAGCACCTGACCGTTGGGATTGCCGGGGCTGTTGAGCCACAACAGTTTTGGCGTGGACGCCGCAGTGAGCGGGCCGAGGCTCGTCAAGGACTGGGCCACGACGCTCGTCGCACCCGGGATGCGCGCTCCGATGTCGTAGGTCGGGTAGGCGACGGCCGGGATACCGACGACGTCGCCCGCGCGCAGGCCGAGCAGCGTCGGCAGCCACGCCACGAGCTCCTTGCTCCCGATGGTCGGCAGGACGGCGTCGAGGCCGAGGCCCGGGACGCCGCGACGGCGCTCGAACCACTCGCAGATCGCCGTCCGCAGGTCGGCGGTTCCGACGGTCAGGGGGTAGCCGGGGGCGTCCGCTGCGTCAGCCAGCGCACTGCGTACGACCTCGGGCGTCGGGTCGACGGGGGTGCCGACCGACAGGTCGACGATGCCCTCCGGATGCGCGACCGCTCGCGCCTTGTACGGCGCGAGCGAGTCCCAGGGGAAGTCCGGAAGGTCGAGCCCGCGCACGGGCGCGCCGGGCACGACGGGCACGGTCACTCGTCGTGTTCCTGCGGCGGCAGCGCCTCGATGAGCGGGTGGTCCTTGTCGATGACGCCGAGCTTGGCGGCGCCGCCCGGGCTGCCGAGGTCGTTGAAGAACTCGACGTTGGCGTTGTAGTAGTCGGCCCACTGCTCGGGGACGTCGTCCTCGTAGTAGATCGCCTCGACCGGGCAGACGGGCTCGCACGCACCGCAGTCGACGCACTCGTCCGGGTGGATGTAGAGCGACCGCTTGCCCTCGTAGATGCAGTCGACCGGACACTCCTCGATGCAGGCTCGGTCCTTGAGGTCGACGCAAGGCTGGGCGATGACGTAGGTCATGGGGGTGCGGACCTCCTGCTGTGAGGCGTTCGGGAGCGGATGCTGCACCGCCTATTATGCCGGACATGAACCGCGAGCCCACCGACGGCCCCACGGATGAGACCAACCCGCACGAGGGCACCGAGAGCTCTTTCGAGACCGGCTCCGGGGGCGGGCCGGCCGAGGTCGTCGGCGACGTCACCGACACCCTCGGGCACCGGCTCAGCGCGGCGCTGACGGTGGGCAGCCGCGTCGTCGTGCGCTACCGGCTCGCGGAGGGCGCAGAGGCCGGGGCGACCGACTTCCTCGGCGAGCTGGTGGCCCGCAACGAGGACTTCCTCGTCGTCGACACGAAGAAGGAACGGGTCAAGCTCATCCGCGCCGATGTCATCGCCGCCAAGGACGTGCCGCCGCCGGCGAGCCGTCCGGGTCGCGCGCACGAGCGCATCTCGGCCGAAGACCTCGAGAAGCTCATGGCCAAGGGCTGGCAGGCTCTCGACCGCGGCGGCCTCGGCGACTGGGTGCTGCGCGCCTCGGAGGGATTCACCGGGCGCGCCAACTCGGCGCTGGTCGTGGGCGACCCGAGCCTGCCCCTCGACAAGGCCATCGACTTCGTCGAGAAGTGGTACTCCGACCGCGGCCGCCCGACCGTCTTCCAGCTGCACGGCGAGCGGGGGTTCGTCGTCGAGGAGCTGCCCGTCGCCGCGGCCCTGCTGGATCGGGGCTACGCCGTCGGCGGCGGCCGCGACGACTGGCAGCGGGTGCTGATCATGACGGGCCTGTCCGCCGCGGTCCCGCCCCTCACCGAGGCCTCGGTCCCGGTCGTCGCCGACGCCGAGCTGAAGATGGACTGGCTCCAGGCCTATGCCGAGCAGCGCTCGATCGTGCCGGGCGCGACGGAGGCCGTCCTCACGGGCAGCGACGGGCAGCTCTTCCTGTCGGTGAACGACCCGGACAGCAACCGCATCATCGCCGTGGCCCGCATGGCGATCCACCCGGGCTGGGCCGGCATCTTCAGCCTCTGGGTGCACCCCGACCACCGCCGCAAGGGACTCGCGACGACGCTCGTGTCGGCGGTCGCCATGGTGGCCCGCGAGAACAACATGCCGGCCATCTACCTGCAGGTCTCGGCCGACAACACCGACGGCGTGGCGTTCTGGGAGGGACTCGGGTTCGGCGTGCACCACGAGTACACCTACCTCACCCGTCCGTCCGCCTGACCCGTCCTGACTGGTCGCGGCCCTTCGTCAGGGCGGGCTCGCCTTCGGGTTCGTGCAGATGACGTGGTCCTCGGGAACGTAGTGCGTCGTCACCGGCTCGCTCTTGACGAGCACGCTCGACCCGGGACGTCGCCACTGTCGGGTCACCGTCACGTCAAAGCCCGGATTGGCCTGTTGCGGGTAGCACTTCAGGCTGTCGTTGCGAATCGTCTTGGGCGGCACCACATTTCGACGAGGGCCCTTGACCGATGCGATGTCCCACGTCTTGGTGCTCCACACCCTCCCGTGGACGTTGCCGCCCTCGACCCAGGTCTGCAGGAGCATCCCGTGGCGGGTGTCGTTCTTCCACTTGTTGTCGATCGTGGGCCAGTAGACCGTGGCCTCCCGACCCTCCGGGTAGCGAGGGATGAAGAACGCGTGCGGACTGAACTCGAGGAAGTCCACCCCGGCGAAGTAGGCGAGGTTGTAGATCACGGTCGACACCTGGCTGATGCCCCCGCCGGTGCCGCGTGTCAGGCGACCGTCGATGATGACGGTGCCGTCGGCATACCCCTTGTCCTCGGTGCGTTCGCCGAGGATCCCGTTGAGGCTGAAGGTGCCTCCGGGCGGGACGTACGTGCCGTTGATGCGCTTGGCGGCCACGACGAGGTTGTTCGTGCGGGTGGCGTCGTTCGTGGGGAACGGTGAGAGGAAGTCGGCGACGAGATCGGTGACGCCCGCCTGCTGGGCGTCCTCCGTCGTGAACGGCGGCCGGGCCGGGGAGGCACTCACGTCAACCGTCCTGTTGGTGCCGGAGATGGCGGCGACAGCCCGTTCGGCCAAGGCGTCCTCGTCGACGGCGAGACCATCGACCGACGGGACGAGGTGGGGTTTGCCGTTGCCCGCCTCGAACTCCCACCGGGCGCTGCTGGCGGCGCGCGTCGCCACGGGCACCTTGGTCGCCACCAGCCGGGCGAGGGCTGCCTCGTCGAAGCGTGGCGCGAGACGGCCCGAGTCGTCGGGGACGACTGACACGAACGGGGCGTACTCCGTCGGGGCGAGCTGGGCACGCTTCGCGCCGGACACCAGGGTCAGCGGCCCGGACATCGCCGTGCTGCCGAAGTCGGAGGCGACCTGCTCGACCATCTCGCCGCTCGCCCGCGGCGGAGTCTCACGCATGACCGCCGTGGCCTGCGTCGAGTCGGGGAAGGCCCTGCGCAGGGCCATCTTCGTCGCCGCCACGTCGAGCGCGTTCCCCGGGACCGGCATGTCGACGGCCACGGCGCCTCCCGGGAAGGTCACCCGGCCCTCGACGGGTGCGACGGCCACGGTGGGCGCGATCCGGTCGACATAGGCGGTCAGGGCGTCGTCGTCCGTGCTCGTCAGCAACGGGGCGCGGACCGAGCCCGTCAGGCGTCCCCAGATCACGCGCGGATCGAGGGTGAAGCCGGTCAGCCCCTCGAGCGAGCGGTCCGCGTCGACGGTGAGCCCGGCCTCGCGCGGCACGACCTGCACCGGGCTGTCGCGCCCGGGCACGTCGAGCGCGATCGGCGTCGCGACCAGCGAGCTCGAACCCTTGGCGATGGCCGCGCGAGCCGACTCGGGGGTCATGCCGCCGATCTGGATGCCACCCACCGACACCGTCGCCGGGACGTGCTCCGAGGACCACACGCACAGGCCGGCATAGCCTCCGCCCAGGACGACCGCCGCGACGAAGAGGCGCAGCAGCGTCGAGCGACGCTCGGGGCGCGTGTCGTCGTACCAGTCGTCGGCCATCGGCTCTCCGGGCAAGGGGACATCGAGTGGCACGACGGTAACGCGAGTCGGTCGCCAAACCCGAGAGGCGACCCCCGAATCGCCCTGATCGAACGCCCTGGCCGTCCAGCACCCGCCGCGCGCCGCCCGCTCAGCGGGTGACGGCGGTCGGATTGCTCTTTCGATCGGGTCAGGCGAGCAGGCCCGCGTCGCTGGGCTCGACGGCGCCGCCCACCGTCTCCCAGGTCAGCGGGTCGACGCGACGGAAGCCCTCACGGCCCGTGGTCCGCGCCGCGACCAGGTTGGACAGGGCGTGCACGTCCTCGCTCGCGACGATGACCTGGGTCGCGTGGGCGCGCAGGGCGTCGTTCTGGACCGCACGCGCAGCCTCGTCGACGACGGCGTGGGTGAGCCGGTCGTCGTCGACGACCGACGGCGGGAACGGGTCGTCCGTCGCCGGGACGACGAGGCTCGGCGCCGCAGGCCCGTCGGCCCCCAGCTC
>NZ_JBFULD010000184.1:0-8411 GCF_056400505.1 Terrabacter sp. P5_B1 | reverse complement strand
GCGCCGAGGGCAAGGCCCCCGCGACCGAGAAGCGCCGTCGGCCCGACGCCGAGGGCTGCGAGCAGTCCCGCGCCGGCGTCGTTGGTGCCGGAGCCGCCGAGACCGATGACGACGCGTCGAGCCCCGGCGTCGAGCGCCGCAAGGACCAGGGTGCCGACACCCGTCGTCGTCGTACGCGTGGGGTCGCGCTCGTCGGGGGCGAGCAGGTGGAGCCCCGCCGCCTGGGCCGACTCCACGTATGCCGTGCGCCCGCCTGCTCCGGTCGTCAGCAGGATCGTGCCCGGCACCTCACGCCCCAGCGGGTCGGTGGTCACCACTGCGTGCACCTCCCCGTCGAGGTTCTCGGCGAGGACGTCGACGAAGCCGGGGCCGCCGTCCGAGAGCGGTAGTGAGGTGAGGCGGTCGCCCGGAGCCGTCCGACCCCAGCCCTCGGCGATCGCGGTCGCGGCCTGGGAGGCGGTCAGGGTGCCGGAGTAGCAGTCGGGGGCGATGATCACGTGCACGTCCGGAATCCTGCCACTGCCCCGGGCCGGGTGGTGGCGCTGGGAGCGCGGCGACCGGCATACGATCTGGGCATGACGACGGCACCTGCACCGCTCCCCCTGCTGGTCCTGGGACAGGGCACCGACCTGCACACCGAGCGCGGCGTCGAGTGCCCGGGCGACCTGCCGGCGCCGTCCGACCCCGGTCTCGTCGAGCGCGCCCGCGCTGCCAAGGCCGCGCTCGGGGACCGGGTCTTCGTCCTCGGGCACCACTACCAGCGCGACGAGGTCATCGAGTTCGCCGACGTGACGGGCGACTCGTTCAAGCTCRCCCGCGACGCCGCAGCCCGGCCCGACGCGCCGCACATCGTCTTCTGCGGCGTGCACTTCATGGCGGAGTCCGCCGACATCCTGACGAGCGACGAGCAGACCGTCATCCTGCCCGACCTCGCCGCGGGCTGCTCGATGGCCGACATGGCGGCGATCGCGCAGGTCGAGGACTGCTGGGAGCAGCTCACCGCCGCCGGGGTCGCCGACCGGACGATCCCGGTCACCTACATGAACTCCTCCGCCGCGATCAAGGCCTTCACCGGGCGTCACGGCGGCACCATCTGCACGAGCTCCAACGCCCGGACCGCCCTCGACTGGGCTTTCGACCAGGTCGGCGGCCTTGGTCTGGACGGCGACGGTCTGGACGACAACGGTCTGGACGGCGCCGGCAAGGTGCTCTTCCTGCCGGACCAGCACCTCGGCCGCAACACCGCCGTGCGCGAGCTCGGCCTCTCCCTCGACGACTGCGTCGTCTGGGACCCGCACCGCCCGAACGGCGGCCTGACGCAGGCGCAGCTCGAGAAGGCACGGATGATCCTGTGGCGCGGGCACTGCTCGGTGCACGGCCGCTTCTCGGTCGACGCCGTCGAGGCCGCCCGCCGCGAGATCCCGGGCGTCAAGGTCATCGTGCACCCGGAGTGCCAGTACGACGTCGTCGAGCTGGCGGACGAGGTGGGATCGACGGAGAAGATCATCCAGACGATCGCGGCCGCCCCGGCCGGCACGTCGTGGGTCGTCGGCACCGAGCTGAACCTCGTGCGTCGACTGGCACAGCAGTTCCCCGAGCAGCGGATCTCCTTCCTGGAGAAGAACGTCTGCTACTGCTCGACGATGAACAGGATCGACCTGCCACACCTGGTGTGGGCGCTCGAGTCGCTCGTCGAGGGACGTGTCGTCAACCCGATCCGCGTCGACCCGACCGTTGCAGCCGAGGCCCGCGCGGCGCTCGACCGGATGCTTGCCCTGCCCGGCACGACCCACAAGGACTGACCCTCGTGCTCGACCGCGTCGCGGTCATCTCCGACGTCCACGGCAACGTCTCGGCGCTCGCCGCCGTGCTCGCCGACATCCACGAGCGCGGGATCCACCATGTCGTCAACCTCGGTGACGTCGTGGGCAAGGGGCCGCGCGGAGCGGAGTGCGTCAAGATCTCGCGCGACGCATGCGTGACGACCGTCCGCGGCAACTGGGACACGTTCATCGCGGCCAGCGACGAACAGCCGTGGGAGCACGCACAGTGGGTGCGCGACGAGCTCGGCGACGACGAGATCGCCTGGCTCGGGGCGCTGCCCGACGTCCACGAGCTGGTGATGAGCGGCAACCGCATCCGGCTGTTCCACGCGTCGCAGGAGAGCGAGTTCCACCGGGTGCACGTGCGGCACACGCAGGAACAGTTCCGCGCGATGTTCACCGACACCGCCTTCACCGGCCCCTTCACCGCGGGGACGGGCGAGGCCCTGACGACCCCCAACGTCGTCGGCTACGGCGACATCCACAGCGCGTACCTCGAGGTGGACGAGGGCCTCACCCTCTTCAACGCCGGCGCGGTCGGCAACCACCTCGACGCACCGTCGGCGCCCTACGTGGTGCTCGAGGGTCGGCTCGACGCCCCCGAACCCGGGCCGTTCTCGGTGAGCTTCGTCCGGGTCGACTACGACATCGAGGCCGAGATCGCCGTGGCCCGCGAGCTCGGGATGCCCGAGGCCGACGCCTACGCTCTCGAGCTGCGCGACGGGATCTTCCGCGGGTCGGTCTCCGTGTCGAGCTGACCCGGTCGAGATCCGCCGCCCCCGCGGATGACCCGACCGATGGTGCTGCGTCCGGTGGGGTGATGACCCCACCGGACGCAGCACCATGGCGCACATCATCGGTCGGTCGCGCGACCAGTCCTCGTGCGTATGCCGCGTGCCTCAGGAGGTGGGACGCAGCGCCCCCAGGCGGGCGAGGAACACCGCCTCGGCGACGCAGACCTTCTCGAACTCGGCGAGGTGCAGCGACTCGTTGGCGCCGTGTGCACGTGTGTCCGGGTCCTCGACCCCCGTGACGATGATCGACGCGTTCGGGAAGCGCGCCGAGAAGTCGGAGATGAAGGGGATCGAGCCACCGACCCCCATGTCGACCGGCTCGGTGCCCCATGCGTCGGCGAACGACGCACGCGCCTCGTCGTAGACGGGGCCGTCGGCGTCGGCTGCGAAACCGGAGCCGTGCTCCTCGAGCTCGACGCTGAGGCGCGCCCCCCACGGGGCGTGCGCCTCGAGGTGCTCCCGCACCCGGTCGAAGGCCACGAGCGGGTCCTGGGTCGGTGCGAGGCGCACCGAGATCTTGGCGGCAGCCTTGGCGGACAGGGTGTTCGACGCCTTGTCGATCGACGTCGCGTCGATGCCGATCGTCGTGATCGAGGGCTTGTTCCACAGTCGGCTGAGGATCGAGCCGGAGCCGATGAGCGAGACGCCGTCGAGCAGACCGGACTCGGCGCGGAACCGCTCCTCGTCGTAGTCGATGTCGGCGGCCTCGCCCGCGTCGAGACCCGCCACGGCCACGTTGCCGTCGGCGTCGTGGAGCGAGGAGAGCAGGCGCACGAGCGCGGTCACGGCGTCCGGGGCCGCACCGCCGAACATGCCGGAGTGCACGGAGTGGTCGAGGGTCTGGACCTGCACGACGACCCGGATGCCGCCGCGAAGCGTCGTCGTGAGGGCGGGCGTGCCGATGTCCCAGTTGCCGGAGTCGGCGATGACGATGGCGTCGGCGGCCAGCCGGTCGCCGTGCTTCTCGAGGATGGTGCCGAGCGACGGCGAGCCGGACTCCTCCTCCCCCTCGACGAAGACGGTGACGCCGACCGGCAGGTTGCCGGCGTGGGCACGCAGCGCCGCGACGTGCGCCATGACGCCCGCCTTGTCGTCGGCGGCTCCGCGTCCGTAGAGGCGGCCGTCCCGCTCCTCCGGCTCGAAGGGCGAGCTGTGCCAGTCTGTCTCGTCGCCAGGCGGCTGCACGTCGTGGTGGGCGTAGAGCGTCACCGTCGGAGCACCCTCGGGGCCCGCCCGGTGGCCGATGACGGCAGGACGGCCGCCCTCCACGACGACCTCGACCTCGAGGCCCTCGCGGCGGAGCAGCTCGGCCACGGCGTCGGCGCTGCGGGCCACCTGGCTCTGGTCGAAGGACGAGGCCGAGACGCTCGGGATGCGCACGAGCCCCTCGAGGTCGGCGCGGACCTGCGGCATGAGGTCGGCCACGCGGTCGCGGATCTGCTGGATCTGGTCGGGGGTGAGGGCGTCGTCAGTCACGAGCCCGACCCTACCCACGGCACGCGGGGCCCCGCGGCGCCGGCGCCCCGATGGGTAGGTTCGGCGGATGGGAGACAACACGTTCGTCGCCGGGCAAGGGCCCTGGCTCGAGCGGCTCGGCAACCTGCGCAACGTCGTGCGTCAGGAGATGGTCACCCGTCAGCTGGCTGCGCACCTGCCCATCGGGCGGCTTCGCGTCCTCGACGTCGGGGCGGGCCAGGGCACGCAGGCGCTCCGACTGGCCCGACTCGGGCACTCGATCACGGCCGTCGAGCCCGACGAGCGCATGCGCGCGGCGTTCGCAGAGGCCGCCGCCGGTCTGACTCGAGCCGAGGCTCGACGAGTGACCATGGTGGCCACCGACCTCGACGGTCTGGCCGACGCCACCGGGCCGACGGCATACGACGTCGTCCTGTGCCACGGCGTGCTGATGTATCTCCCCGACAGCCGGAGCGCCGTGGACGCCCTCGCGCGTCGCGCGGCGCCGGGCGGCATCGTGTCGATCGTGGCCCGCAACGGTGACGCCATGGCGTGGCGTCCGGCGCGCCGTCATGCCTGGGCGGCCACCCTGGCGATGCTCGACGAGGTGCAGCTCGCGGCCCACGGGGGTCGAGACGCCGTCTACCACAACGAGATCGGCGTCGACGCGCGAGCAGATACCCTCGCCACGCTCACGCAACACTGCGAGGCTGCGGGCCTCGAGGTGTCCGCGTGGTACGGCATCCGAGTCGCCAGCGACGACGTCCCTGTCGACGAGCCGGCACCAGAGGGCGCCGAGCTGACCGCGCTGCTGGAGGTCGAGCAACGGCTCGGCATGACCGACCCCTACCGTGCACTCGGCACCCTCCTGCACGTGATCGCCCGTCGCACGCCCTGAGGACGACTCCGAGGGCTGGCGCCTGACGCTGACGCCTGGGCCGTCACGTGCTTGGCTGGACGCATGGACGACGCGGTGCGCGCGGCCTTCGCCGTGGTGCCTCGTGCGGGGTTCCTCCCTCGCACCGAACGGCGGCGCGCGAACTTCGACGGTCCGATCTCGATCGGCCACGGCCAGACCAACTCCCAACCACGCACGGTCGCAACCATGCTCACTCTCCTCGACGTCCGGCCCGGCCAGCGAGTGCTCGACGTCGGCTCCGGATCCGGTTGGACGACAGCCCTGCTCGGCCATCTCGTCGGTCCGACGGGCACGGTCCTCGGGGTCGAACTGGAGCCCGAGCTCGCCGTCTGGGGAGCCGAGAACCTCTCCCGCGCCGGACTGCCGCACGCCTCGATCCGCGTCGCCGAGCCAGGCGTCCTGGGCGCGCCCGCTGAGGCGCCGTGGGACCGGATCCTCGTCTCCGCCAACGCGGACGCCCTGCCGCAGACGCTGGTCGACCAGCTGACTCCCGACGGGGTCATGGTGATCCCGGTCCGCGGGCGGATGAGCCGGGTGGTCCTCGAGGCGGGCGCCGCACGGACCACCCAGCACGGACCGTACCTCTTCGTCCCCTTGCGCTGACCGCCCGCGTGCTCCGGTGGCTTGTCGTGGTCCCTGCCGACGACGGTCGCGCTGCTCAATTCGGGGTGAACGTGACTCTGCGCCGTCTGGATTCGCGGATGCGCCCGCAGGAATACCCTGATTCTCAGGTGCCGGCAACAGGGGTTGGTTGTATGAGCGTCGTCTTGGCCTCGGTCCCGGGGTGCCGCGGATCTGCGAAAGACCTACGGCCACAGGGTGGCCCTCAAGGGCCTCACCGCCAAGAGCAACCCGGGGGAATGCTCCGCGTGCCGGCGTGCGCAGCTGCCGTTTCCATCGGCCCTTCCAAGGAGAGGAAGCCCAGATGCCCACTGCAAGGTGTTCGAGTCTGGCGCGACGGCGTCTTCGACGGATGACGGGCATCGCGGCCTGCGGCGTCCTGCTGGCGGGCTGCAGCGGAGCCGCAGAACCGGCGGCGCAGGACCCGGGTGCCACCAAGCCGGTCACCGCCGGAACGATCACGGTGGAGGTCGGCTCTGCGACCGGAGCCACGGAGTTCCACTACGACAAGGTGACGCTGCAAGAGCCTGCCGGCTCCACGATCACGCTGAAGTTCGTCAACCACACGGACTCCGAGGACGAGGTCGGCCACAACTGGGTGCTGGTCAAACCCGGCCAGGAGGCCGAGGTCATCGCCAGCAGCAAGGCGGCCGGTGACGACATGGACTGGTTGAACGTCGGCGACCCGGCCATCGTCGCGCACACCCGGCTCATCGAGGGCGGGCAGAGCAACACCATCACGTTCACCGCCGCACCGGGCACCTACACCTACCTGTGCACCTTCCCCGGGCACTATGCGGCGGGCGAGAAGGGCACGCTCGTCATCACGTAGTCCCGTCGGGCGCGATGCAGGGCTCGGGCCGGGTTCGGCTTAGAGTGTGTTCGTGTTCGGACGCAAGAAGACCCTCAACGACGAGCTCGCCCCGGCGACGACGGACGACTCGGCGCGCCCCGGTGCGAAGAACCGCCCCACCCCGAAGCGGCGCGAACAGGAGGCCCTCAACAAGCGTCCGCTCATCGTCACCGACCGCAAGGCGGCCGGCGCCCAGGACAAGGCGGCCCGCCGTGAGTCGATGGCCAAGCAGCGTGCCGGGATGATGACCGGCGACGAGAAGTACCTGCCGGTCCGCGACAAGGGCCCCCGCCGCCGCTTCATCCGCGACACGGTCGACGCTCGCTGGAACGTCGGCGAGTTCATGCTGCCGATCATGCTCATCGTGCTGCTGCTCAGCTTCGTCCGCACGAGTTGGGCCCTGCTGCTCGTCTTCGTGCTCGTCTACGGCCTGATCCTCGTGGCCATCGGCGACGCCCTGCTGATGTGGCGCCGCACCCGTCGCAAGGTCGAGGACAAGTTCGGCAGCGCCCAGAAGGGCGACGCGTGGTACGCCATCATGCGCGCCTTCCAGATGCGCCGCACCCGCATGCCGAAGCCGCAGGTCGGCCGCGGCGAGCACCCTGCCTGAGCCACTCCTCCGTCCGGTCCCAGCAGTCCGCCGGACCGTCAGCGCTGCAGCTCGGCGAACGCGAGCGGCGCCCGCGTGACGGCATACGTCGCGAAGTAGAGCTTGTCGACCGACCCGTCGGCCGCGCGGACGACGTCGAGGATCTCCCCGCGCTCGCGGCCCGCCACGGCCCGGTAGCGGTCCGGACCTTCGGCGGCGTATCGCGTCTCGGAGAGCGGCTCGTCGTCGGCGAGCCGCGACCACAGCTCGCCGTCCCGGACGAAGAACGTGATCGGCGACCCCTCGGACCACCACAGGCCGAGCAGCTCGGTGAGGCCCGGCTGCTCGGCCTCCGGCACCCACGGGGCGGCCAACGACGGCTCTGCGTCGGCGACGGCCTCGACGAGGTCGGTGGCGAGGCCGAGCGTCAGCGCCCCGGACGTGGCGTTGGCGAAGACGACGGCGCCGACGCCCTCCGTGCGCCGCACCCGCAGTCCCGTCAGGAAGCCCGGCATCGCCCCGCCGTGCCCGACGTAGACCCGCTCCCCCCGCCGGCCCATGCCGAAGCCGAGCCCGTAGGCGCCGCTCCAGCTGTCGACGTCGGTCATGATGATGGGCCAGCACATCTCCTCGACGGTCTCGGGCTGCACGACGCGGTCATCGGGGCGTGCGACGTAGGCGGCGTAGCGGGCCATGTCGGCCACCGTCGACCAGAGCCCGCCGAAGGGGGCCGTCGCGCCCGGGCTGAGGAGCGGTTCCTCCCTCGCGGTCCCGGCGTACGGGTCGACCTGGTACCCGAGGGCCCGGTCGTCGGCGGGAGCGAGACCGGTGCGCGTCATCCCGAGCGGGTCGAGAACGCGCTCGCGGACGACCCGCTCCCAGTCCTGGCCCGTCACGCGCTCGACGACCTGCCCGAGGAGGCCGTAGGCCAGATTCGAGTAGTGGAAGGCGTGGTGGGCCGGGAGCACCTGCTCGGCGTCCTCGACACCGGCGAGGAACTGCTCGCGCTCGGGTGCCACCAAGGTCTCCCAGATGTTGCCGACCGGCTCGCGCTGAAGGCCAGAGGCGTGGGCAAGCATCTGTCGCACGGGAACCCGCGCATGCCTGGTGGCCGGGAGGTACGTCTCGAGCGTGTCGTCGAGCGAGAGCAGTCCTTCGTCGCGGAGCGACATGACCGTCAGCGCCGTGAACGTCTTCGTCACCGAGCCGATCATGAACTGGGTGTCGTCGGTCGCCGGCGCGGGATCGGCACCGAGGCGGGCCGAGCCGACGTGCGCGGACCAGGCGAGGCGCCCGTCGCGCACGACGCCGACGCTGACCCCGGGCGAGCGCCACGACCGCTGCGCCGAGACGACCC